>WHTT01000072.1:0-32409 GCA_009377605.1 Luteitalea sp. | reverse complement strand
TGCGAAGTCGCTGCTGTGGACGGCCGCTTTCGCGGTCGTCCTGCCGTTCCTGTGGTGGAATGTCCGCCACGCGGTTGCGACGCTGCCGCGGCGCGAGGTGGTCTTCATGACCCCCCAGGGGCCGCAGGCGCTCACGCTGGATGCTGCGCGGCTGCGGCCGTTTGCGGCGGGGCTCACGATCGTGGCAACCCTCGTGATCGCCACCCGCATCGGAAGCCATTGGGACACGGCGCTGCTCTTTTGGAGCGGCGTCGAGGTCGGTCGTGCCGATCCGATCCTGGGGCACGATATCGCCTTCTACCTCTTCAGTTGGCCCTGGCTCAGGATCGTGCAACAGACGATGTTCACCACGCTGCTGTTGGCCGGAGTGGCGGTGGCGCTCGCACACGTGCTGAGCGGCGGCCTGAGCCTGAGCGCCGAGCGCGGCTTCGTGATCAGCGCGGCAGCGCGCCGGCACCTTGGGTGGCTCGCGGCTGGTATCTTTCTCACGGTTGTCTTCGGCGACTGGCTGGGTCTGCGGGGAGTCTTGCTATCGCCGGCGGGGATCATCCAGGGAGCCTCGTATGCGGACGTGCATGCTCGCATCCCGACCTACTACGTGCGGATGGCGGTCGCCGTCGTCGCCGCAGCACTGGCGGTTGCGGGGGCTTTCCGTCCGCAGAAATGGTTGCTCGCCGGCAGCATTGCCCTCTACGTCCTGGTGATGCTGGGCGGCGCGTTGTATGCGACCCTGTTGCAGCGTTTCATCGTGACCCCCAACGAGCAAACAGCCGAGACGCCTTACATCACTCACAACATCAAGGCTACCCGCGAGGCGTTCGGCGTCGACCAGGTCGCCGAGCGCCAGCTCTCGGGCGACGCCACGCTGACCCGGGCCGACATCGAGGCCAACGCGGGAACGCTGAGCAATGTGCGGCTCTGGGATCACGAGCCCGTCCTCGATACGTATTCGCAAATCCAAGCGATCCGCACGTACTACGATTTCGTGTCGGTCGACAACGACCGCTACACCATCGACGGTGAATACCGGCAGGTCATGCTCTCCGCTCGCGAACTCAACTCGGAGAGTCTCCCCAACCGGAGCTGGGTCAACGAGCGCATGACGTTCACACACGGCTACGGCCTGACGCTGGGCCCGGTCAACGAGTCGACCAGCGAAGGCTTGCCGGTGCTCTTCATCAGGAATCTGCCGCCCGACTCCTCTGTGGACCTCCGTGTCACGCAGCCGGCCATCTATTTTGGCGAGAGGTCGAACGACCACGTCTTCGTCACCACGGCCACGCGAGAGTTCGATTATCCGCAGGGGGAAGACAACGTCTACGGCAGCTACGAAGGACGTGGCGGCGTCTCGGTCGGCAGCTTGTTTCGAAAGCTCCTGTTTGCCATCCGCTTCCGGTCTGCCAAGACACTGCTCTCGAACGACCTCTCTGGTGGTAGCCGTGTCCTTTACTATAGGCGCGTTCCCGAGCGCGTCGAAAGGATCGCGCCGTTCTTGACCTACGACCGCGACCCCTATCTCGCGATTGACGAAGGCCGCCTGTACTGGATACAGGATGCCTACACCACGAGCCGTTATTACCCGTACTCGAATGCGCTCGACGACGGCACCAACTACATCCGCAACTCGGTCAAGGCGGTCATCGACGCGTATCACGGCACCACCACGTTCTATCTCGTCGACCCCGAGGATCCGATAGCGCTCACGCTCCAGCGCGCGTTCCCCGGGCTGCTCCGCCCACTCTCCGAGATGCCGACGGGCCTGCGCGCGCGGATGCGCTATCCGCAGGACATCTTTACGGTGCAGACGTCCATCTACGCGACATACCACATGCAGAGTCCGGCGGTCTTCTACAACCGAGAGGACCAATGGGAGGTCCCCGCGCTCGACGTTCGCGGCGGGCAGCCTGATCGCATGGAGCCGTATTACACGATCATGAAGGTGCCGGGCGAGCGCGACGTCGAGTTCATTCAGATGCTGCCGTTTACGCCGCGCCAGAAAGACAACCTCGCGGCGTGGATGGTCGCTCGGAGCGATGGGCCGAACTACGGCCGGCTCATGGTGTTTCAGTTCCCGAAACAGAAGCTGATTTTTGGCCCGCGGCAGATTGTTGCGCGAATCAGTCAAGATCAGGTGATTGCGCCGCAGATCACGCTGTGGAACCAGCAGGGAGCCGAGGTCATCCTCGGCACGCTGTTGGTCATCCCCATCGAAGAATCTCTCATCTACGTTCGCCCCCTGTACCTCCGCGCATCAGGCGGGCGCATCGTTGAGATGAGACGGGTCATCGTCGCCTACCAGAACCAGATCGTCATGGAGCCGACGCTCGACGCCGCGCTCGAGCGCCTCTTCCCTGCGAAGCCTCGTCCAGCCAGCATGACCACCGAGCGCAGAGCAGCCGAGGCACCGCAACAGATGGCTCCCGAGACAGCGACCACGACGGTCGACGAGGCCACACGCACCCTCCTCGCTCGTGCGCACGAGCACTATCAGCGCGCGGTTGCCGCGCAACGGACAGGTGACTGGGCACGCTACGGCGAAGAGCTGAAACAGCTCGGTGCCGTGCTGCAGCAGCTCAGGGATGAGGAGGGGTCAGGGGACAGGGATCCGGGATCAGGAGGGATCAGGGATTAGGCCCTGGCTCACGTGAATTGACACTCGTAGCGCAGGCCTTCAGGCCTGCGCTACGGGAGCCAATGAGTGGCAACACAAAATGAGCTCTGCGATCGGGGGTTCAGGGACCCCTGACCCTGTCTATTCGAGCAGCCCGTGTCGCGCCGCGAAGCGCACGAGCTCGGCGGTGCTGTGGATCCCGAGCTTCTCCATCAGCCGCGTGCGGTGATTGTCGACGGTCTTGGGGCTCAGGCCGAGCAGCTTGGCAATCTGCGGGTTCGTTTTTGCCTCGGCGACGAGCTGGAAGACTTCGCGCTCGCGATTGGTGAGGCTCGCCAGCGGATGCACGTTGTTGGTGGCGTGGGCGTTGGTACCCAGCGCCGCTCCGGGCAGGCGTGGCACCCGGCCGGCAAAGTATGTGCGACCAGCCGCGAGAGACCGGATGGCCTCGATGAGCTCGGCCGCTGCGCCATCCTTCACGATGTAGCCAGACGCGCCCACCCGAGTCATCTTCAGCACGTACTCCTCGTCGTCGTGCATCGTGAGGACGAGAATGCGGCACTGCGGCTGCGCTTCCCGAATGCGGCGCGCGGCGTCAAGACCGGAGAGCCGCGGCATTGTGATGTCCAGGACGACGATATCTGGCCGGAGCGCAGCGGCTTGCGCGACTGCCTCCAGGCCATCGGCCGCCTGGCCAATCACCTCAATCTCCTGCTCCGCCTGGAGCAGGCTGACGAGCCCTTGTCGGACAATCGTGTGATCATCAGCAACCAATACGCGAATTCGTGACACTGCTCCGTCTCCCGTCCCCTCTGTCGTTCTCCGCGGAAAAAGGGGACAGGCCCCTTTTTCGGAACTCACGCAGACGAAAAAGGGGCCTGTCCCCTTTTCTCCTGCTCTCCCTGCACCAACCGAAGCTCGATCTCGATGCGTGTGCCCTGCCCGGGCGTCGAGCTCAGCGTGAAGGTGCCCCCAAAGAGCTGGACCCGATCACGCATCCCACGCACGCCGCATCCCTGATCCTCGCCCGTTGCACGCAATGCCGCCGCTGCGTCAAAGCCCTTGCCATCATCCTGAATCGAGAGAGCGAGCCTCTCGCCATCGCATGCGAGTCCCACGTGAACGCGAGACGCTTCCGCATGCTTGGCAACGTTGGTCAAGGCCTCTTGCGTCACCCGAAAGACGATGATCTCGACATCCGGATCGAGTCGCTCACCGAGACCTTCGTGCTCGAACATCACGGGCACGGCGGTTCGCCCCTCGAACGTGCGCGTCAACCACCGAAGCGTCGGCATGAGACCGAGATCATCGAGCATCTGCGGGCGCAGCAAGTGCGAGAGCGCTCGTACGTCGTTGAGCGTTCGTTCGGTCAGCTCTTTGAGCTCGCCGAGCCGCGCCATCAAGGGGCTCTCGCCCGCCGCCGCCTCTCGCTCGAGCACGTCGAGCTGCAGCTTCAAGCCGGTGAGGGCCTGGCCGACGCCATCGTGGAGCTCGCGCGAGATGCGGCCGCGCTCCGCTTCCTGGACACGCAGCACCCCTTGCGAGATCACACGAAACCGCCGCTCACTGTCGGCGAGACGCTGCAGCAGGCGCGCGTTCTCACGCGATAGCCGTTCGAGCTGTTGCTCGATCCACGCGACTAGCTCGCTCGCCACTGATGCTCCCCTCTGACGTCAGTCCCTGCCTTGGTGGAGCGCGTCGAACCGATCGCGTAGCTCCGGCGCGAGACCGTCACGAATCTCCGCCAGGGCAACCTGTGCGATCGTCTGCTCGCGCTCCGCTGCTGGAACGAGGCCGCGCGCCTTCAATACCTCACCGAGTAGCCCATGCAGCCGATAGCGACCCGCGCCCCAGCCCACGCGGTCCGCGAGGTCGATGGTACGCCGCACCCGGCGTTCGGCGGCAACAGTGCGCCCAGCGCGCAGCTCAGCGCCCGCGATCGCGGCGCCCGCCTCCAACCGCAGTACCACATTGCCAAAGGAGTCCGCTTCCGCGGCCAGCTTCGACAGTGTCCCACGCGCCTGCGCATCGCCCCGCTCGCTCCTGACCCGTGCTTGCGCCAGCCGCACTCGCAGGGAGACCGCGCGGTTGTCGCCGGCCTCCGCCTCCTCACGTGCCGCTTCGAGCGCGAGGTCCGCTGCCGCGGCATCATCGTTCCGCTCGTGGAGCAGGCCGACGAGCATGCTGCGTCTCGTCCGTTGATCGCGGTCGTGAGCAACCTTGATCCAATGGTCGGCATCCGCGAGCCGTGCACGCGCTCGTTCCCATTGACCCAGTTCGACGAGCAGTGCCACCTCGTCCAGCGTGCACGAGGTCAGGAGGTCCGGCTGGTCGAGCTCTCGCGCCATCGCCAACGCCTCTTGGAGCGCGGCGAGCGCATCTCCGTACCGACCTCGATAATGATGCAATAGCGCGAGGTTCTTGTGTGAGACCACCGCGCCGCGCTGGAAGCTGATGGCATCGCTTCGCTCCAACGTGGCACGAAACGTCTCGATGGCTTCGGACCAGCGCCCCTGGACGATGGCCAGCAATCCGAGATCTTGAGTCGAGAGGATCACGCCGCGCCTGTCGTCCACACGCTCGCGCAACGCGAGCGCTTCGTTCCAATAAAGCGGCGCATCCGCATAGTCGCCCTGTGCGAACGCGGCGTCGCCGACGCGATCATAGCTTTCGGCGAGCCGCTCGGTGCCGCCCAGCGATCGTCTCATCAAGAGCGCCTCTTGATACGCCTGCAAAGCAAGACCATGGCCACTATGCGTTTCGTACATCGCCCCGGTCTCGTCGAGGAAATCGGCCAACATCGCGCGCTCACCGAGCCGCTGCACAATCGTCCGCGCCGACGCGATATCGGCTGCAGCCAAACGACGGTCTCCGTTCGCTAGATGTGTCTCGGCTCGGCGACGCAACGTCGTCTCGAGAGCACGCTGGTTGCCGAGGCGCTCCCGCCGAGACATCGCATCCGCGTAATGCGCCAGCGCCTGCTCGTAGTCGCCCGCCTGGTAATCCGCCCTCCCCATCGCCTCTGCCACATCCGCCATGCCATGCTGGTCACCGAGACGTTCATACAGGGTTCGGGCACGCCGGAAGTGCCGGTCGATCGTGGCGTGCGTGTTGTCCGAACGCAGAGTGTGCTCGCCGAGCAAGAGCCAGGCTTGCGCGTTGTTGGGATCGATCCGCGTCACGCGGCCGAGCGTCTCAATGGCTTGCGCTCGACGACCGGCAGTCGCTTGCGCATTGGCCAGATCTATCGACGTCCGCGTGTCGTTGGGATATCGTGCGGCGAGCCCCTCGTAGAGTGTGAGGGCGTCTGTCGCCTCGTGCCGGAGCATCGCGAGCCGCGCGCGCACGCGCTCGGCGAGCCGGCCTTGGCCGCTGCCGACGAGCGCGCCCGCGCGCGAGGCGGCCTCGGCAGCGGCGTCCCGATGGCCGAGATATTGGTGGGCCTCGCTCAACCCTTCCAGCGCCTCCGCGAAGTGAGAGTCGATGCGTACCGCGCGCTGGAACAGCGACGCGGCCGCCGAGGCGTCACCCTCGTGGAGCCGCACTTGGCCCTCGAGGTAAGCGGCGGCAGCGGTTGGAACGCGTGTGCTGATCGATGGCGCTTCACCATCCGGCGGAACGTCGCCGTCGAGCGCCTGCCGAAGGCGCCCGCCGAGATCGTTCATCAGAGGGAAGAAGCGAGCTGCATTGTCGGCTTGGATGGACAGGAGTGGAACGCTCGTGACATCTTGTGTGCCCGCGACGCTCGCGAGCTGCAGGTCCAGGCGCGTCCCCTGACCGCTCCGCTTCACGCGTCCCGTAATGATCCTGTCAACGTCCAGCAACCGGCCCAAGTCGCCCAGTGCTGCCCGATCGTAGCGGCCTGGGGTCAACTCGAGGCTGCTCAATGCAGGAAGCAGACGCTCTGGGCCGACCACTCGCAGGTCGGGGCTGGCCGCAAGACTCCTGGCCAGCAGATCGGCGCCACCCAGACCGACCCACGCGAGCTCAGGGTCGCGCGCCTCGTCCGCGAGCGGCAGCACAGCCACCGCGTGCTCGATCGCCACGGCGTTTGCGGCTGGCCTCGACGTCACCCGCCCGCCGAGCACCCGTGCTCCCCACCACACCAGGACACCGACGAGCAGTGCCACACAGGCGGCGATCACCAAGCGCGAGCCGAATCGCCACCCGCTGGCGGTCCGTTCCACCCGATCGAGATCCGCCACGATCTCGCGCGCCTGCTGGTATCGGCGGGCCGGAGCACGCGTCAGGCATCTCCGGAGCACCCGTTGAACGCCCGCCGGTACGCGGACGCCGACACTCGACACGTCAGGTGCGTCGCTGGTCAGGCGCTGCGCCAATGTCTCGGACTGCGTCTTCCCACGAAACGGCAGCTTTCCGGTCAGGACTTCGTAGAACACGATGCCGAGGGCGTACAGATCGCTCCGCCCGTCGACCGGCTCGCCGGAGAGCTGCTCAGGGGAAAGATAGTCGGGGGTCCCGACGATGGCACCGGTGCGTGTCAATGGCTCGCCGTCACGGGAGCGTGCGACACCAAAGTCGGTAATGTAGGCCGTATCGTCAGGTCCGAGCAGGATGTTGCTCGGTTTCAAGTCTCTGTGGACGATGCCGGCAGCGTGCGCCTGTTGCAGCGCCTCGCTGAGCTGCCGGAGGATGGCGACCGCGCGCTGGACGGTCAGCGGCCCGTCGCGGTCGAGGACTTCGCCGAGCGAGGGGCCCTCGACGAAATCCATGGTGAGAAAGCGCAGCCGCGAAGTCTCGCCAATGTCGTGGATTCTGACGACGTTTCGATGCGTGACCTGGCGCGCGAGCACGAGCTCGCGCCGGAAGCGTTGAACCCACCTCGGATCGCACCGCAGGTCAGATCGCAGGACCTTCAAGGCAACGTCAACGCCGAGCTCTTCGTCGCGTGCCTTGTAGACGACGCCCATGCCGCCGAGGCCACGGAACGAGAGGACGCGGTAACGGCCGGCAACCAGCGTTCCAGGCACGAGCCGCTCGGCGACGTCGACACTCGTGAGCGTCTCCGTCGCGGAAGGCACTCGGTCGGAGTAGACCGTGGTCCGCTCGCTTGGGTCTGTCACATCAGTCAGGTGCTTGGTCCTACCTCGTCCGCGTGATCCGCGCGTCGCGAACTCGCTGTTGCAGCGTTTCGAGAATGCTCGGATCGTCGCCGGTCGCGTGAACCATCGGGTTGGCGAGCTCGCGGACCGTCGACTCCAGCCGCGCGCTGGCGAGCACGAGCGCCATCTGCTCGGCGAGCGCCTCCAAGATCTCGAGGTCGAGCTCGGTGAAGCCTGGCCCCGGCTTCCGGCCATCGACATACAGCACGCCGTAAGAGCGCTCGTCCTGCCGCAGTGGCACGCACGCCAGGGTTCGGATCCCCAGCGCGATGACGCTTGGGCGGCTGGCGAGGAATGCGTCCTGCTGAACATCGCTGACAACAATCGATTTCTCGCTGTGCAGAACCTTGTTGACCACGCCTACGGAGCCATCGAAGCCCGCTTCGTCGACCATATCGGCGGTGAAGCCGGTCGCGACGAGCGCGCGAATCGGCTCGCGCGGGGCCGCTGCGAGGACGAAGCCGCGCTCCGTGCCGGTCAACTGCACGGCAGAGTCGAGGAAGCGCAGCAACAGATCAGACGGGTCGAGCTCGGCACTTAATCGATGTCGCATCTCAGCGGTCGTTTGAAGACGCCGCAGCCGATCTTCGTAGAGGGCTGCCGCAGCTTCTTCGGAAATGATCTCGAAGCGGGCCAACAGGCCACCGAAGCTGACCCAGTCACCGCTGCGTAGATTCACGAGGATCACCGGCGAGCCATTGATTCTCGTGCCGTTCTTGCTTCCGAGATCCTCGAGTGACCATGCTTCCGCCCCGGACTGCAGACGCGCATGCCGCTTCGACACACGCGGATCCTCCAACACGAGATCGACCGCCGGGTCGCGGCCGATGAGCACCGCGCGGTCCGGACGGAGAATCACGAAGCGCGACGCACGCTCCGGCGGGTGCAAGGTCAGCTTCGCTGGCATACGACAACCATGTCGAGTGACGAGTCCTGAGCGACCGGTCCCGTGACAAAGGATGAGTCATGCGTGTGACAGCCCGACAGCGGCGCCCTGAATAGCGATTCTCCTTCCACAGACACGAGGGGCCGTGTGCGAGTCACACCACGCCTCCAATCCCAGTAGCCGGGTAGCCGAATGGTCTCATCAAAAATGAATGAATGAAGCAGGATCGTACCATAACTCCGCCGGGCGCGGTCTGCACCGTTGCCGAACGTCTCTCTCCTGGTCCCGCGATGCGGAAATCCATTACGCGTGGCGGCAATCTCAAGCTCATCAGCGCGTGACGGTCGAGCCCGCTGGCGTCGGCCAGGTCAGCCGGTAGACCCTGGCCGTGCCTTCGTAGTCGGGGAACGTCGCCACCGCGGTGAAGAACTCCGGCCGTTCGTCCATCTCTTCCAAGAGAACTTCTAAGTCATCGGGGTCGTACTTGTCGAGGTGCACGACAATGAAGTCCACACCAAGCGCGTGAAGTGCTTCGAGCGAGGCCCCGCTTGGGAAGCCACGCATCTGCTCCATCAAATCAAGGTACGCGCGTGGATAGTATCCGCTGTAACCATTCACCAGGCGCTGCCAATGAAACGTCGAATAGTATTCGTACTCCGCATCGTGCTGCGGATCTGCACCACTGAGCCACATGGGCAGCTCGACGACAACACTTGGTGGCTGCCGCCCGAGCCATTCGTATACCAGTAAGGGCCGGTTGGGTACGTGCCTCAGAGGTAGGGGCGCGGACCAGTACTCGACGACCAGCAGCGCACCGCAGAGTGCGGGGATCCACCGGCGCACTGCCTCCGATCGAGCGGAGCTGCGGAGCCGCGTCACACCCCAGGCGGCAAACAGCGCCAGCGCGAGGTTCACGAGGATGCCGAACCGCGCGGGCGCTCGCAGCCCGCGAAACGGCGAGCCCGGCTCGAGCAGCCACGGGTACACGAGACCGTTCACGCCCAGTGAAAAATCCAGCGCGAGGAGCAGCCCCGCGAGGTAGATGAATCGAACGCGCCTTGGTCCCCATAGGAGGGCCAGGACGCCCAACACAATCGTCGTGAGCCCAGGAAAGAGGCGTGCTTCGCTGCCGCCCAGCGGCCCCGACAGCCGGCCATAGACGACGTTCCCGCTTGGCGTGGCGAGATAGCTCTCGGGATGCGCGCTCCACCGCTCGATCTCCTCCTGCGTGCGCTCACCCAAGCGCTCGGCGTTCGCACGATACGGCCGGCTGTACGGCAGGACGACGATGGCTGACAACAACGCCCCCGCAAGCAGCGCACCGATCACACGAGAGAGCGGCGCGCGCCGGCAGAAGAAGAGCAGCGGTAGGCCGACGACCAGAAGGAAGGTGACGAGGAACAGGCCGTAGTAGACGCTCGACAGGAACTGCAGCAGCAAGAAGAAGCCCGTGAGCAGACCGTCTTTCACCCGGCCACTCTCCAGCGTGCGATGGAGCGCCCAGAGCGTCAGCGGCATCCACTGCGCCCATTGCAGCTCGAGGTGCATGAAGTGCTCGAAACGATACGGCGCGAGGGCGAACACGATACCGGCGACAACGGCCGCCCCGTTGCTGCGCGTCAACCGACGCGCGAACACGTACATGCCCACCGCCGACGCGACCATGCCGCTGAGCAGCAGGATGTTGTAGACCGCCACCGCTGGGACGCCAGCCTCGAGGAACGGTGCTGCAAGGGCACCCTCGAGGAACGTCGCGTCGGAGTTCGCGAGCGTTCCCAATGCCGGGTAGAAGATATTGCCGTCGAAGAGATGGGAGGGATCGTGAAAGATCTGCCGGGCGAGCCGCTTGAGACGCCAGATGCTGAACAGCGGATCGAAGTGATCGGCCACGCCGTCACCAAGGCGGAGGATTTGCGGCCACGTGCAGACGATGACGAGACCCGCGAAACCGAGGGTTACACGGGCCAGTCTCGCAAGCGTGAGTGGAGCCGCGTCCTGCGTCTGTTCGACCTCGGATGCCCGCACGTTCCTACCTATTTAGGTGGCCTCCCTGTAACTGCAGCGGTGGTAGGCTGACCCTAACTTGCCTTGGTGGTGCGGCTGCTCGGCGGGCCGGGCTCCGGCGATTCTCCGGCGGCGCACTTGATTGCAGATTCTAACAGCCCTCTCCGAGCACGCGGGCGGCCAACGCTTCGCTTCGCGCAGACGGCGCATGAAAGGACGACGACAATGCGAGCTCAGCTGACAATCCTGACACTTGGCGCGACTCTGATGGCCACCAGTGCTTCTGCCGACGTGACCGTCACGGCAACGACGGTCGGCAAGGGCGGCTTCGCCAAAGCGCTTTCTGGGGACTCGATCACCTACATCAAAGGTGGCAAGATGCGCGCGGACAGTATGGCCGAGGATCGAAAGCAATCGACCATCCTCGACCTCGATGGCCAGCAGATGATCCTCCTCGACCACGGCAAGAAGGAAGCCACCATTAGCGACATGCAGGAGGTCCAGGCAACGCTGCAGAAGATTACGTCGGACGAGGTGAAGGTGTCGCTGACGCCAACCGGAAACAGCAAGCAGATTGCTGGGCAGAGCTGCGACGAATACACGCTCGAGATGTCGGTCCCCATGTCGGTCGACGGCAGCACACCTATATCCATCGCCACGACCGGGCCGGCATGCATCGTCAAGAATGCACCAGGCGCGAAGGACTACGAGAGCTTTTATTTGAAAGCAGCCGAGCAGGGCTTCATTCTGACCGGGGATCCGAGCCAAGCCCAGAGGAACCCAGGCCATGCGCGCAGCATGACGGAGATGTACCGGCAGATGGCGAAGCTTGGCGTGCCGTACGAGATGGAGATGAACATCAAGATCGGCGGCGAGGGCCCCATGGCCGCGCTGATGAGCAAGGTTGGAGCGATGTCCTTCACGACGACCGTCAAGAGCGTCAGCGAAGACCCCCTCTCCGACGACCTGTTCGTCGTCCCGTCTGACTACGAGGTCAAGAAGAACTAAACTGGTCCTTGGTGCTACTGGATGCCCTGCGGAGAGAAAGCCACGTTATCGCAGCCGAGCTGCGACCACCGCGCGTGGAGCTCGACACGCGTGCCGGCATGGACGCTTGGATCGACACGTATCACGCGGTGCGCGGGCTCGCGCGGCGCGATCGCTACGTCTTCCTGACCGACAGCGCGGTCGGTACGGCCGAAGAGGACAATCTGCGGCACCTGGTCAGTAATCTTGGCGATGACGTGGATCGGTCACACGTCGTGCCATTTCTCACGTCGAAGCACACGCTCGAGTACTGCCTGACCTACGCCGACCGCGCTCGCCAGCACGGTTTTCCCACGCTCGTGGTCCTGGGCGGCGATCGACGGCGTGGGCCGGCGCGTTCGGTGGAGCACGCCTGGCAGCTCCGCGAGGCGATTCGCGCCCGACAAGCGGATCTGGCCCTCGGTGGTTGGGCAAACCCGCACCGCGACGCGGTCACGCAGGTGCGCTATCTGCTGGATCCGCAAGTCACGGCCGAGTTCTACCTCTCCCAGATTGTCTCGCACCACGATCGACGCCAGGTTACTCGGTTTCTCGAGGAGTGCGACCGCCGCAATCTCCACTTGCCTGGCATCTTTGGTGTGTTCTACTACCGTAGCGCTCGTCCGTCGACCTTGAGGCGGCTGCAGGAGTTCATCCCCGTGCCGTCCGAGGCGATCACCCGAGAGTTCGAGGAAGGTGCGTCTGCGGATGAGATCTGCGCGCGGACCGTACGTGGCCTTCGCGAGGTTGGCGTACGACACTTCTACATTAGCAACTTGCCGCTGGCGCGCGCGCTGCCGACGCTCACGCGAATCCTGGATCTCGCCGAGCTGCCCGTCCCGCTCACCTGACGTGGCGGCCGCCGTCGACGCGAATCGTCTCGCCGGTCATGAAGTCCGACTCGAGGACGAAGATGAGCGTTTGCGCCACCGCCTCGGGTCCACCCCAGCGGCGGAGCGGCGTCGCCGCGCGCACCGCCGCCTCCTGGTCGGCGCTAGTCTCGGGCGGCGCCAGGATGGGTCCCGGCGCAATGGCATTGACCAGGATCCCGTCCGGTGCGAGCTCGAGGGCCAGCGATTCGGTGAGCGCCTTCACGCCTGCCTTGGCAACGTAGTACCCGGTCCAGCCGCGATACCGTGGCCGCCCACTCGCGGCGGTCCAGTCACTGAAGGTCACGATGCGCCCGCCGCCGGCGCGCCGCAGATGTGGCAGCGCGGCGCGCGCGCAGTGCAAGGTCGCCTCCAGATCAACGCCGATCTGGGTGCGCCACGCCTCCTCGGTCAACCGTTCGAATGGGACTTCTTCGTAGACCGACGCCATCAGAACGAGGATGTCCAGCCGGCCGAGCGTCTCGACCGCGGCCGACACGAGATGCTCGCATCCGGCGGCCCGGCTCAGGTCCGCCTGAATGGCGGCACTTCGACGACCAGCGTCCTGCACCGCGGCGGTTGCCCGCTCGAGCGCATCCGCTGATCGGTAGTAGGAGAACGCGACGTCTATTCCTCGTGCGGCGAGCGCCGAGCCGATCGCGGCACCCATGCGCGCGCCGCCCGTGACGAGCGCCACCTTGCCCGCCAGATCCATGTCGCAAACTGTAACAGAAGCGGATTTCGTGCGTTCGGAGAAGTGATCCAGAAAAGGAACCGGGTACCTTTTCCGGGAACAAACGGCCCCAGAGAATGGGCCCTGACTCCTTTGTCCCGGAAAGGTACGCGGTTCCCTTTTTCCTACCTGGTTCCTTTTCCTACCGCTTCGCGCGGCGTCGGAGAGCGGGGGCGCTCAGCGCGAGCGCCACGCCGAACAGCAAGAGAGTGGTTGGCTCGGGAACTTGCTCCTTCCCGTTACCTTCGAACTCGAACGATCCGGCATCACCTTGGAACTTGATCGCAAACGTATCCAGCGTCACGCTCGGTGTGTCGCCAAAGCTGCCGCCCAGGAGCAGCCGGAACGTATCGGAGCTCCCGTCTCCAAAGAGCCCATCGTTGACCGGTCCACCGGAGCAGTTGTTCCCTGCCCAAGCGCAGAGATTGATGTTCTGGAAGCTCGGGAAGTTCGTGTTCAATGAGAAATCGGGGAACACGCCGCCCGCAAACCCCGGCGCACCGGTCGAGACATTGGTGATTGGAGAGGCGGCATTCCAGCCGATCGACAGGACGTTCTCCTTGAACATGCCGAGGTCTGTGGTCGTGTTGTTCGTGATCTGCACCGTGAGGTCGAGCTCAGACGAGGTGAGATCGTTCACCGTGAACAGGCCCGTCGCGAGCAGATCGTGACCGGCCATGTCGATGTCGGACATGACCCAGTCGATTTCAAACGACGTAGCTCCTGTAATGGTAATTGGTGCAGCAGCCGCGTCCCTCGCACCACCGAACATGAGCGCGAGCACGACTACCGTCGCTGCCCAAGGCAATTGTCTGATCATGTAACCCCCTCTGTAAGCACACGTCCGGCTGGTGACGTCGGACGGACATCGAACACTAGTAGAATCCACAGCAAGCTCAATGCCGACGTTCCTGGGCGCGCCACGGCCTCCAACCGACTGACTCCAAATACTTTGGCCGACACGCCGCGCCCAGGCGTGGCCTCCGCGCCGGCCAAGTCGCCTCGGTGACCCCTTTTGGCAACCTGGCGGCAGACTTAGCGGAAAAGGGGACAGGCCCCTTTTTCGTAATTGGCGCCTACCCGACGAACTTATAGCCGAGGCCGTGTACGGTCAGGAGGTATTGAGGGTGGCGCGGGTTCGGCTCAATTTTCTGCCGAAGCCAGGCGACGTGGACGTCGACCGTGCGCGTCGACGGGATGGCGTTGTAGCCCCACACCTCGTCCAGGAGACGATCGCGGGAGAGGGTCGCACCGCGGTGCTCGATGAAGTAGCGGAGGAGCTGGTACTCTCGCGCGGAGACCTCCACCTTCGCTTCCGCGCGATACACTTCTGCGCTTCGAAAATCCAGCCGGATGTCGCCAAATTGATAGGACTCGTTGTCCACCGCGGTCGCTGCCTTCGGGGGCGCACGGCGCAGCCGTGCCTCGATCCGCGCGAGCAACTCCATGGTTTCGAACGGCTTGGTGAGATAGTCGTCGGCGCCGAGCTTCAGGCCGACGACTCTGTCCACCACCTGGCCCCGCGCCGTGAGCATGATGATGGGCGTTTCGACACCGCGCTGCCGCAGGTCGCGGCATACATCGAAGCCGTTGCGCCGCGGCAGCATCACGTCGAGGACAATGAGATCGAACGACTGCGCAAGGGCTTTCTCGAAACCCTCCTCCCCGTCGTGGGCGGCCTCGACCTCGTAGCCCTCGCGGGTAAGGCGATCGGAGAGGGTCAGCACGAGCCCCGGCTCGTCCTCGATGAGAAGAATGCGGTTCATCGACGGGGCCTAAGCTGCCGGGACGTGAAGCGTGAAAGTCGTGGCACTGTGTGGCTCGGATCGCACCGTGACCTTGCCGCGGTGCTGCTCCATGATGCGCGCCACGAGGCTTAGACCGAGACCGCTGCCATGAACCTGACCATTTTGGACGCTGCGGCCGCGATAGAAGGGCTCGAAGATGTGGGGCAGATCTTCTGCGAAGATTCCAGGACCGCGATCGGTGACATTGACTCGCACCTCGGACCGCCCGTGGTTCCCGACCTCTGCGGTCAAGCCGACCCAGGCGCCGCTGCCGCTGTACTTGATGGCGTTGCTCAACAAGTTCTGCACCGACCGGCTGAGCGCCTCGGCGTCCGCGACGACCGTCGGCAGCGCGGAGGGCAGGTCTACGTCAATCGTGCATCCCTGCTCGCGCGCCAACGGCTGGCACGCGGCGAGGGCATCGTCAATGACGCCCTGCACGTCTATGGGGCGAAGATCCAACTGCCGGCGCCCGGTGGCAATGCCGGCAAACTCCATCACCTGTTCGACCATTTGGGTCAGACGTCGCCCCTCGGAGGCGATGAGCGTGCCGTACCGGCGCACTTGTCCTGCCTCGGCCACAACGCCGTCCGCCAAGTTCTCTGCAGCGGATCGAATCACGGCCAGCGGCGTTCGGAGCTCGTGCGACACACCAGCCACGAACTCCACCTGTCGCGCCGCCAGGGACCGTGCGCGCCCGGTGGAGATCAGTACCAGCCCGATGCTCGTTGCGAGCAGCAGCAGCACGCCGAAGCTCACGACCAGGTTGCGCTGTCGTGCCTGCGCCACGGCGATCTCGAGGGAGCCCGACTGGTGCTTGAGCGCGACCTCCCACGGTCCGTCTGCACGCGGCCGGGGCTTCGCTCCGTGGTCGGCAGCACGCCGACGCATCAAGCTTAGCTTGTAAGCGCTGGCCTCTCCCGGCGGGAGCGGCGGGCGCAGCCGGTCGTCCACCACGAAGCGGTTGAAGTCGCGCACGCGAATCTCCAACATGTCCTCGGCGTAGTCGGGCTCTTCGAACCGGCACTGTGCGCTGTCTTCCGCGGAACAGTAGATCAGCGTCTCGGTTCGGCGATCGATCACCGCGACGCGATACTCGAAGCGATTCCCTGGCGCCGGCGCCGCGCTGTCCGGCCGTGTGGCCACATCGGTCGTGAAGTGACGCTCGGCAAGCGTCGGTAGCAGCTCACGCCGGATGTAGTCCATATCGAGAACGGCGATGGTGAGCTCGAATCCGATCGGCTCGCCCGCCCGGGATTCACGCCTGAACTCGATGGGCGGGCGAGGAATGACGATGGCGGGAATCGACGGTGCCACGTGTCCGAGTCCGATGCGCGGCTTGCGGCCCCGCACATCGACACCCAGCGGCCTGGTCATCTTCTCGGCGGCAAGGCGCGCTTGCAGCACCTCGAGCTCGCGCGGCCAGGCATCGAGTGAGACAAAGGTGGCGTCCTGCCGGTTGTAGCGTGCGAGGCGCAGGTCACCCGTCTCTGCCCGCGTCACTTGATAAATGGTCTTGATCAGCCCGGGATAGGGCGAAGTGCGGAACCAACCCTCGAACGGCTTCGCCGGCGTGGTCTGAGCAGCAAGGCGGTCTACCTGAAGCCAGACGTGATCCATCTGGAGCCAGAAGTAGGCACGCGTGATCTCTCGGTCGAAATCCTCCGCGAACTCATTCGCTTGGCGACGCAGCGTGTGATGCATGCGGCCCCGCTCGCTAGCACTGATCTGCCCGAGCCACTGCCACTGCAGCGTTGCGAGCAGCCCGAGGAGGCCGGCGAGCACGAGCGCCAAGACGAGCAACCCGGATGGCCGCCGCCATCGCATGGACGTACTGTAGCACCGGGCCAGGCTGCGCGGCGTAGTGCCGACGTCCTTTTTACCTTCTTAACAGGAATAGGGGTCAGGGGGCTGGGTCAGCAGGCGTTAGGGTCAGGCGTCAGCATGGATCCGGGGCAGGTGTCCGCAAGGTCAGGCATCGCGGGGAGTCAGGATCAGGGGGAAGGGGTCGCGAGTGATTCGGGGCAGGCCAGGAGGAGCAAGGACTGATCCCCTACTGACGCCTGGTCCCCTGACGCCTACTGACCCCCTCACCCTGATCCCTGGACACCTGGTTACGAAACTACCTTGATGACCACTCGGCGGTTCTCTGCGCGACCGTCGCGCGCCTGGTTACTCGCCACGGGCTTCGTCTCACCGTAGCTCAGGACGTTCATCTTGTGCAGCGGAATCTTGTGCTGTTCGTACAAGTACTGCTTGACCGCCTCCGCGCGCTGGAGCCCCAACTTCTCGTTGTATGCCTGGCTGCCGGTCGAGTCGGTGTGGCCCTCGATCTCGAACCAGACCGCCTGGGGATCCGCCTGGAGGTCCGTAATCATCTGGTCGAGCAGCGCCGTGGCGCCCTCTGGCAGGTCGGCGTTGTCGAATTCGAACTTGCCGGCGGCCTCGTCCAGCGTGACCTCGTAGATTAGCTTCCGGAACGACTTCTCGACCTCGTCGGCTCTGCCCGCCGCGCTGTCGGCAGCGCTCCTCGCTTCCGTGGCGGCAGACCCAGCCGCAGCAGCCTTCTCGTCGGCGGCACCGGCCTTTGCATCCACCTCGGAGATGCGTTGATCGGTCCGCTCCTGGTTTTCCTCGACCGTTGTCGACAGGGTCGTCACCTTGTCATTGACCGGCGCAACCTCGGTCCTGACAAACTTCTTCGTGGCACACGCTGTCGATCCCGCAACAGCCACCGCCACCACGGGAACTACCATCAGCAATCGACGAAACATTGCCTCCTCCTGTTCAAGTCCGTTCTCGCATCAAAAACGGCACTGCCCGACCGCCTGCGGGCCGGGCTTAGAGTTATCACGTTTTGGCAGGCACACCCACGAGCAGGTCGGGTTCCCGCCGCGGCAGTCTGACATCCTGGCGCGGAAACCGCCTGCAACACAACCTCACTGCGTCATCGAGTACTGGCTCGCAAAGTACCCACGCCGCGCACGCACCGACAGGTCTGGATCCCGAGCTCGCACCAGTAACCCCCGCCAGCCGGAGCCGGGCGCTGCCTCGAACGCAATGAGGTATTGGTGACGCAGCTCGGTGATGAGATCTCGCACCGCCAGGCTGGCTTCACTCGCGCTGGTGACGAGCAGCATGCTACCACCAGTCCACGATGCGAGCTTCCCCAGGTTGCTCGTCACGTGTTCGCCCGACGGCGTCCGCAGCCCAACCCCACGATCGGGGTGATCGACCGATGCCATCACGACGAAGACGTACACGGGCACGTCGATCGCACTCGCAATGCCCGACACTTCAGAGGGTGTCAGCGCGCTCGCCGTGTCGATGCCATCCGTGACGACGACAACGGCCCGCCGCTCGATGCTCTTCTTGCCTCCCACCCGTTTGGCTGTCTCTGCCACGGCATCGTACAGCGCCGTCGTTCCCCATGCCTGAAGCTTGGTGAGCCCGGAGCGCACCGATGTCGGATCGCTCGTAAATGGCTGCAGCTCTATCAGCTCTCGATCGAACGCGTAGAGGGCGACACGGTCCGCCTGGGGCTGCATCCACGCCAACATGTGCTCGACGACCTGCTGGCCGGCCTCGAGGTTCGTCCCCATCCCAGTCGCGCCGAGGCCCATGCTCCCGCTCTGGTCGAAGAGGAACGCCACCTGAACCGGCCCGCGATCAGTGGGCTTGAACTCGACGATTCGCCGTTCCTGGCCGTTCTCGATCACCTGAAAATCTTCTTGCTGGAGGTCCCGGATGAGTCGTCCTCTCTGATCCTTCACGGTGGCCGTGAGAGCCACGAGCTCGACGCCGGACCTGAACGTCGCGCGGGGAGTCTCGTCCTCTTGCTGGGCCGACGCCCCTGCGACCGGCACCACAAGCAGGCCGAGGGCCACGACGATGTGGCCAAGCATCTTCCCGCGCTCTTGTCTCACAGGGCCTCTCCTTACCAAGATGCTTGCCAGCACCGCCAACCCATTGATGGCGTTGGCATTGACCTGGACCGTTGCACGCGCGGACACACGTTCAATGCTGGATCATCCACGGAGACGCGTAAAACTTGCACGATGACGTAACCCCAGCTATGTAACTTTTGGGAAACAGCTCCGCCCTTCGCAAGTCGATGGTGCTTCCGCCTTCGCGCTCCGGCGGACAAGTCCACGCTCGTCCGGAGCCTTCCGCGGAGCGCGAGCAGCCGGGGACGCCTGCTACAATCGGAGCATCTCATGCCACCGACGACCACTGCATCAGCCGTACCCGTGGCGAACCGCGTCGACGCGTTCACATACGCCATCCGCAACATCGTCGCCGAGGCGAAGCGCGTCGAGGCCGCGGGAACACGCGTGCGGTATCTAAACATCGGCGACCCCGTGCCGTTTGGCTTCGCTACACCTTCGCATCTGGTCGACGCCGTGATCGAGGCCGTGCGAGCGAACAACAACGGTTACGCGCCGTCTGCCGGGACTCGGGAGGCGCGCGAGGCCATCGCTGCCGACTTCACGCGTCGCGGCCTGCCGACGGCGCCTGACCGCGTCATCATCACGAGTGGCACGTCAGAAGGCATCGAGCTCGCCTTGACGGCGCTCGTCAACCCGGGTGACGAGGTCCTGATGCCGGTGCCGACATATCCGCTCTACACGGCAGTGACCGCCAAGCTCGGCGCCCGCGCGGTACTCTATCCCGCGGATCCCGAGCAGGGTTGGCTGCCGGACGTGGAGGCACTGGGCCGGCTCGTGACACCACGCACGCGCGTGCTCGTGGTCATTGATCCTAACAACCCGACCGGTGCGGTGTACCCCGAGCACCTCCGTCGCCGGCTACTAGATCTATCGGATCATTACGGCATTCCTATTCTTTCAGACGAGGTGTATGGGGATCTGGCTTATGACGGTCCGGTCGCACCTCTTGGAAGCCTGAATCCCGACGCCTTGATCCTGTCGTTTTCTTCGCTGTCCAAGGGCTTCACGGCGCCCGGCTGGCGCACGGGCTGGCTCGCCGTTGGCCGCAGTCCGCGTCTCGACGGGGTCGTTTCAGCACTCCAGAAGCTCGCGGACGGCCGTCTCTGTAGCTGCGGGCCGATGCAGCACGCCATTCCGACCGCGCTCGGCGGCGACCGATCGCACCAGCAGGCCTTTTGCGCCGCGCTCCAGACGCGCGCGGAGCTGACCTCACGCCGCCTGAACGACATCCCGGGCATGCGCTGCGTGCCACCCCGTGGCGCGTTCTATGCGATGCCACAGGTCGACCTGCCGCCGGGGAGAGGCGACGAGGACTTCGTGCTCGGCTTGCTTCGTGCGACCGGGATTCTCTGCGTTCACGGCTCCGGCTTCGGGATGCCGCGAGAAGGCGGGTTCTTCCGCGTCGTGTACCTCGCCTCGCCTGACGAGCTCGATGGCATCTACGACCTCATGGCCGATTTCACGCGACAGTTCCTGCAGAAGGGCGATGCAGGGTGAGGGGGTGACAGGGGGGTGACAGGGGGGTGACAGGGTGAGGGGGTGACAGGGGGGTGACAGGGTGAGGGGGTGACAGGGGGGTGACGGGGTGACCGGGTGACGGGGTGACAAGGTGAAAGCGGGTAGTACGAGACAGTGCAGGTTTACTTCGGAGACTGTGGCGCTTCGTCACGATCAACCGAACACCCGCTAACGTCGTGCCCCCGCGGCCTGGCGCAGCGCCCTCTACGCTCGAATCGCCCCTCACCCGGTCACCCCCCGGTCACCCCCTCACCCCCTCACCCGGTCACCCCTTTCACCTTGTCGCCCAGCTAGTCCTGCCACCTGAAGTCGACGCGCTATACTCTGCCCCTATGCCGACGAGAACCGACCCACTTGCGTATCTCGGCATGGAGCTCGACTCGCTCAAGGAGCAAGGTCTCCACCGCCAGTTGCGTATCCTGCACGGCGAGCAGAAAGCGACCTCGACCTTCGACGGGAAATCCGTTGTCAATCTGTCGTCGAACAACTACCTCGGTCTGACGACGCACCCGAAGCTGCGGGAGCAGGCGCTGCGCGCGCTCGACCAGCTCGGTGTGGGCTCCGGCGCCGTGCGCACCATCGCCGGCACGATGGACATCCACATGGAGCTCGAGCGGCGCTTGGCCTCCTTCAAGCAAGTAGAGGCGGTGGTCGTCTTTCAGAGCGGCTTTGCCGCCAACGCGGGCACGGTGGCCGCGATCCTCGGCAAAGAAGATGTCATCGTCTCGGACGCGCTCAATCACGCCAGCATCATCGATGGCTGCCGCCTGAGTCGTGCCGCCATCAAGGTGTTTCCGCACCGTGACGTCCAGGCGGCACGCAAGGTGCTGCAGGAGCTGCCCGCGGGGCAGCGCAAGCTGCTCATCAGCGACGGTGTCTTCAGCATGGACGGCGACGTCGCGCCGCTCCCGGGCCTTTGCGACCTCGCCGAGGAGTTCGGCTGCATCATGATGGTGGACGACGCCCATGCGAGCGGAGTCTTTGGGCGGAACGGGCGTGGGACCATCGATCACTTCG
Source organism: Luteitalea sp. (assembly GCA_009377605.1). Taxonomy (NCBI): domain Bacteria; kingdom Pseudomonadati; phylum Acidobacteriota; class Vicinamibacteria; order Vicinamibacterales; family Vicinamibacteraceae; genus Luteitalea; species Luteitalea sp. The sequence continues at coordinate 10,885 of WHTT01000072.1, read as the reverse complement.
GCCTCCACGGCCGTGTCGACATCCAAGTGGGCACGCTCTCCAAGGCGCTCGGCGCGCTTGGTGGCTATGTGGCCGGCAGCCACACGCTCATCGAGCTGCTGTATCACCGGGCGAGGCCGTTTCTCTTCTCGACGTCTCATCCACCTTCCGTTGCGGCGACCTGCCTCGCCGCCCTCGATGTGCTGCTCGAGGAGCCGGAGCTCATCGACCGCCTCTGGGAGAACACGCGGTTCTTCAAGGAGGGCTTGCAGCAGCTTGGGTTCGACACCGGCAGTAGCGAGAGTCCCATCACGCCCGTGATCGTTGGTGAAGCCCCCCGCGCGATGCAGCTGTCCGACCGGTTGTTCCAGGAAGGGGTCTTCGCGCAAGGCATCGGCTTCCCCACCGTGCCGCGTGAAAAGGCGCGCGTGCGCACGATCGTCACGGCCACGCACACGCGCGAAGAGCTGCAGTTCGCCCTCGATGCGTTCGCGAAGGTCGGCAGGCAGGTGGGCATTATCTGACGCTGAGTAGTGATCAGTGGTCAGTGATCAGTGGTCGGGGGTTAGCCAGCGTTCCGGGTTGACGTCGGAGGCTTGAGGCCGCTCGTCGTCAGCCCCCGAACGCACGTAAACCGGCTGACCACTGACCCCTGGCCACTGACCACTACTCAGCGTTAGAACGCGTATAGTTGAGATATGAGCGGTCCTCGCCGCGGTACGCGCGAGCTTCTGGACACCTTCACGCAAGACGTCACGGCAGACGACCTCAAGCGCGTCTTCACTCGTGATGCGCGGGAAGCGTACGCGTTCTTCGCCCACGGGATCGACCGCCGGGCGCTGGCGCAGCTGCCGTGGCCGAAGCGGGCACTGCTGCACCTACGGCTGTTCCTGTTGGCTTTCTCACGTCGTCTGCCGCCCGCGCGGCGTGCACTCTACGGTCTGGCGCTGGTCTGCTCACTCATCGGCCTGGTGGAGTTGTACACCGGCATCGACACCGTGCGGATTGGCCCAATCGTCTTGCCGGTGCTCACCTGGTCGCAGGGAACAGGCGGCATGTTCCTCGCGCTCGTGCTGCTCAACATCTTGTTCGCGCTGGAGGTGGCTGATCGACTAACGCTCAAGCAGGACCTGAACGTCGCGCGGGAGATTCAACGCGCCATGCTGCCACGCCAGCCGTTCATCGGCCTCGGCGTGCAGGCTCACGGTGAGACCCGCCCTGCCAACACGGTCGGTGGAGACTTCTTCGACATCGTTCCGACGCCGGATGGTCGCCTACTCGTTGCGCTAGGGGACGTCGCCGGAAAGGGCACACCTGCCGCGCTCCTGATGGCACTACTGCTGGCGATCTTGCGCACACTGGTCGACGAGGGACTGGACGCACAGGCGCTCGCCACGCGGTTGAACCAGCAGGTGCTGCGCCATGCGCCCCGCTCACGCTTCATCACGGCGCTGCTCGGAATCTATGACCCCGAGAGTCACGTGCTCACGTATGTGAACGCGGGGCATCCACCAGCCCTGCTACGCCACGCCAATGGGTCACTGGAGCGCTTGCCGCCAAGCGGAATGGCGCTCGGCCTCGACCGCCGTGCCGTGTATTCGTCCCGGAACGTGATGCTATGTCCGGGAGACCTTCTCGTAGTTTACAGTGATGGCATCACGGAAGCCGAGTCGCCCTCCGGCGCGCCCTTTGACGATGATGGCGTGGACGAGGCGGTAACGCAGCACGCAGCGGAAAGCGCTCAGGTTGTCACCAGTGCCCTCATGGCACGTGTGGAAGCCCATATCGCCGACGCGCGGGTCTGCGACGACTTGACGATTCTCGCGCTGCGGCACAACTAAGGGGTCAAGGGATCAAGGGCTCCGGGCCTCGCGTCCTGCCCACTATGGCTGTCCACACCCGGTGCTCCGGCGGCCGGAATGCTCGCTTCACGGCGCGCAAGTGGGGATGGCTCGCCCTCCTGACGTTCGTCGCTGTCGGCTCGCGCACGGCCGTGTCACAGCCAGACGAGACGGTCCCCGCTCTGTTGCTACACCTCGAGCAAGTCTTGATTTCCGGCCAGCCCGATCAGTACGTGGCGCTCGCGGCCCCCTCGGCCGACCGGGAGGCCGCTGCGCAATTCGCGACCACCAACATCGCCGCTGGAATCACACATGCGGCGGTGCGCGAGCGAGAGCGGACGCCGCTCCCTGCCTCGTCGGACGGGCCGGCCGGCCTCCGTCTGATCGTCGACGTCTTCACCGAACGGGGCGACCGTGGAATCGTCAGCACCTGGCGGCTCGACCTCGAGCCGCTCCCAACCGATCGAGAAGCGCGCGCCGCCGATGCGTCCGAGACCACCCCCTCGCCCGAATCGAACGCCGCGGGCGGGCCCGCGGCCCCGCAGGAGCCAGCTTGGGCAATCCGTGCCCAGGATCGTCTCTCGTTCGTCGAAGGCCTGTATCGGTTGCGCCTGGATCGCAACCAGCAATACGTCGCGAACGGCCTGCGGATCGAGGCGGAAGATCTGCGGTTGAACGTCCGCGACGGTATCGTGCACCTGGCCGTGTCCGACGGAGGCGCGACGGCGCTGGTTGTCGTGGGACGGGGTGACATGGAATTCTCACCGGCACCGCCGGCCGAGAAGGGGCAGGTGCGCCTGTTCGCGGGCAACGAGACGCTGCGCACGCGGTTCGTGCGAGCGTTCGTCCGCATCAACCCTGGCGACCTCGACGATCACTTGATACCGAGTCGTCTCGGGCCTGCTCGCAGCGTGGACGCCTCGGCGCTGGCGGAGGCGCAGGAGTTCTTCGATTCGCGCGTCGCCACGTCGTTCAGCCTGGATCTGAGCGATTTGAGCCGCGATACCTGGTCGCTGGTCCCGAGCGTTGGCGATTTCCTCATGGATGTCGATACCGACCGCTTCGGCGTGCTCACCTACACCCGCTCGCAAAGCGACGCCGAGGATATCTCGCTCTTCGATCGGTCGAATCGCAAGAACATTGCCGTCTATACGTCAGCCGAGAGACTGGCGCGACGTGGACGAAGCTACGACCACGCGGCGCGCCTTGCCTATGACGTGTATCGCTACGACGTGGATGTGTCCATCAGTCCGGATCGTGCATGGATCGAGGGACGGACGGGGATCGACCTGCGGGTCCGCGCTTACGCGCTGTCTGCCCTGACGCTGCGGCTCGCCGAGTCTCTCGTGGTGCGATCCGTCGTGGCGGACCGCTTTGGACGCTTGCTCACCCTGCGCGTCCGAGGACAGAACAGCTTCATCGTCAACTTTCCTGAGCCTGTCGGTCGCGATGAGTGGCTCACGCTCCAGGTCTTCTACTCCGGCCGCCTGCCGCCACAGGCGCTCGACCGGGAGGCTATCGTGCTCGGCCCGCCGCCGGTCGTGCCTCAAGAGCTCGAAGGGCCGCTCTTCGCGCCGGAGCCGAGGTTTTTGTACAGCAATCGCAGCTACTGGTACCCGCAGGCGACCATCAATGAGTACGCGCTCGCGCGTCTGCGGCTCAGCGTGCCGGCTCGGTTGAACGTCGTCGCGAGCGGTGTCCTGGCGCCCGGGAGCCCAACCGTGGCGCCGGACATCGCTGGGCGCGGCCCCCGCAAAACGTATGTGTTCAACGCCACGCAGCCGCTTCGCTACTTGAGCGCCATCGTGTCGCGCTTGACGGACGTGACCAGTCACGTCGTGGCAAGGACGGATCGCGGCGACGACTACGTGCCGAGCGGCCGGCCCGGTGTGTACTACGACTCCGTCTCTCTCGCCGTGGTGGCCAACCCGCGCCAGGTTGGACGCGCGCGCGCGCTTGCTGGCCGGGCCGCTGAGATCCTGGGCTTCTATCAGTCCGTCCTGCACGATGCCCCGTACCCTGCCGTCACGCTGGCTGCAGTGGACGATGTCCTGCCAGGCGGCCATAGCCCAGCGTATCTGGGGATCCTGAATCAGCCCACGCTGCCGACGGCGCTCTCGTGGCGGAACGATCCAGTCAGCTTCGACAACTTCCCGGACTTCTTTCTGGCGCATGAGCTCGCGCATCAATATTGGGGTCAGGCGGTCGGCTGGGAGAACTATCACGAACAGTGGATCAGCGAGGGCTTCGCGCAGTTCTTTGCGTTGCTGTATGCCGAGCGGACGCACGACCGCCGAGCCTGGGTGGGCATCCTTCGGCAAATGCGTCGCTCGGTGGAGCGATATCCCGGCCAAGGGCCAATCTGGCTCGGCTACCGACTGGGTCACCTCAAGGGCGACTCGCGCATCTTTCGCGCCATCCTCTACAACAAGGGGGCGCTGGTGCTCGACATGCTGCGGCAGTGGCTCGGCGACGAGGCCTTCTTCCGCGGGTTGCGCCGCTTCTACGACGAAGCACGCTTCCGGCGCGTGGGCACCGAGGATGTTCGCCGGGCGTTCGAGGAGGCGAGTGGCGCCAGGCTCGAGCGCTTCTTCGAGCGCTGGCTCTACGATGATGCGGTGCCGCAGATTCGAGTGACCTGGCGCGTTGTAGACCCCCAGGACGAGTACACGACTGACACCCGGTTCGAACGGTCCTTCCGCGCGCCGCAAGGAGAGGCGAGCGACGCGCCAACGGAATCGAGCGATGGTGGCGAACGCCCACTGCAACTGCGCGTCGAGCAGATCGGCGAGACGTTCGACCTCCCGTTGACCGTCGAGTTGCAGTACGCCTCGGGTGAGCGACAGCGTCTACTGCTCCGACTCGCGAGGCGAGTCACGAACCTCGAGCTGGCACTGAAGGGACCGCTTCGTCGCGTGGAGGTAGACCCGGACGAGATCTCGCTCGCGACGCTGGTGGAAGGTTCAAGGTAGGAGGTAGAAGGTTCGAGGTTCGAGGTTCAAGGTTCGAGGTCGGGGCGGGGCGCAGCTTCGGTGGCTTCGTCGAACCTGTCGGGCAGAAAGGGCGAGCGCGAATCGTGAACCCCGAACGCCCCGTCCTGCCCCCACCTCGAACCTTGAACCTCGAACCTCGAACCTTCTACGCCGATGCCGCTAATCTTCTAAGGCTTTGAGGATCGAGCGCCCGATGAACATCTGATATCGCTGTCGTCCGGTCGCTTCTTCCAGCAAGCCTGCCGTTTCCAGCTTGCGGATGGTGAGTCGCGCGGTCCGCGGCGTCACGTCCAGGAGCTTGGCGACACCGGGGATGGTGACGACCGGATGTGCAAACAGGTGATCGAGCAGCTTCATCAGCAGATCACACGAACGAGCGCCTGCGACCCGTCCGCGATAGGTGGCGCGCAGGGTCAGCAGGCTATCCGCTCGACGCACGCCGTCTCTCGCCGTGGTGACGACCAGCTGCAGGAAGAACCGAATCCATGGGCTCCACTCGCCGCGCTGACTCACCGTCAACAGGAGGCGCTCATACTCGGCGTGCTGACACTCCAACGCTGTCGAGAGATAGAGCAGCGGCTGCGGCAGGACGCGCTCGCGACCAAGGAGGAGCGCGATCAGCATACGGCCGACCCGCCCGTTCGCGCGAGCGAACGGATGGATGGCAGCGAACTGATAGTGAATCAGGGCCGCGCGGACGAGCGGTGGCAGCGGTGACGGTGCTTGGAGAAAGCGCTCGAGCGCGTTGAGCGCCTCCGGTAGCGCGCCAGGTGGCGCGGCCAATCGTGTCGCGGAGTTGTCTTCAGCCAGCCCGACCCAGGCGTGCGCGCGGCGGAACTCGCCGGCGCTACCGCGTCCAGCCGTGTGCAGCCCCTTCAGCAAGCGTCCGTGCAGCTCACGCAGCAGCCTGAGCGTGATCCCGCCCGCCGCGGCACGACGCACGCCGTACTCGAGCACGTGCACGTAGCGTGCAACCTCCCGTACGTCGGCCGCAAGACTGCGCACGGTAGAAGGGGCGCTTGCGGTCTCGAAGATACAGAGATCGGACAGTGTCGCCTGCAGGCCCGCGAGCCGGCTCGAGCTCACGGCTTCTCGCTTGAGGAACGGTTCGACGAGAAGCTGCGGGTCCGGCAACTGGCGCGTGATGCTGGCGAGCTCCGTGGCCGCGCGGTCCGCTGCGGCAATCTGACCGACGAAGTCCCAGGACAAATCCAGCGACGGGGGCAAGGACCGCGGCACGAAGGCCCACCGATCCGGTGCGACGGGGACCAGCGTTCCCCAGCCGTGTTCGGTGAATGTCCCTGTTGCCATGGGTGCTCGCCGCGGTTTGCGTGGGGCGCCGCGCCGAAGCCCAAAGGGCCAAGGCGGGCAGACTAACGATACTTTCGCTTCCGAACGTATCCTTGACTGGCGCCCGCGTCAAGCCGCTTCCCAGAGATGGCTTGACGAGACGTTTGATTTCTACTCTGGATCGAAGCGAGCGTCGGCGCGTTCGGCTCGGACTCTCGACCTGGAGCGCCCTGAGATTGACTGTATTTTATGATATCACACTAGTGTTTGTTGTGATATGACACTAGTGTGGTACTCAAAGAAACACTTAGGGGGATTCTCGAGGACCAACGGCCGCCAGTGATGCCGGCACCAGACGTCCTGCGTGAGCTCTCCACGGAGCTACCCACCCGGCCGGGTCACGCGCTCGTTCTCACCGGCGTGCGGCGCGCGGGAAAGAGCATTCTCCAAGCCCAATTGATGCGAGGCCGGGCCGACGCCTTGTACTGCAACTTGGAAGACACGCGGCTTTTCGACCTGTCCCCGGCGGACTTCCCGACCCTCCTCGAGCTGGTGGAAGAGCTCGCGCCGCGGAACGGGGAGATCTTCCTGGATGAGGTCCAGGAAGTCGCTCAATGGGAGCGGCTGGTACGTACGCTGCTCGACCGGGGCCGCGCGGTTTGCGTCACGGGCTCCAATGCTTCGCTGCTGGGCCGCGAGCTGGGCGCAAAGCTGACCGGCCGGCATCTGTCCTTCGAGCTGTTTCCGTTCAGCTACACAGAATACCTGGCCTACACGCGCCAGAAGCCGGGAGCCGCTTCCTTCGGTGCTTTTCTCGACGATGGCGGCTTTCCGATGTATCTGCACGACCGCGATCCTCGGCTCCTTCAAGCGCTGCTGCGCGACATCGTCCAGCGGGACATTACGATACGGCACGCCTTGCGTGAGACGCGCCACGTGATGAATCTCGTGCTCTTTCTATTTGCTAACACGGGACAGCCCTTCTCGATGCACAACCTCACGAAGGCGATCGCGATCCCTACGGTCGCGCAGACCTCGCGCTATCTTGAGTTTCTCGAGGATGCTTATGTGTCGTTCGCCGTCCCAAAATTCAGTCCGTCGTTCAAGCAGCGTGTGGTCACGCCCAACAAGTACTATGCGGTTGACACCGGCCTCCGCCGCGCCAATTCGCCACAGGCTACCCGCGATCTGGGACGTCGACTAGAGAATGCGGTCTTCCTTGCACTGCGCCGACAAGGGGAGCGCGTGGCGTACGCGGGCGAGAAGGACGTGTGGGGATGTGACTTCGTCACTGAGTCCGCCGCCGTGCAGGTATGCGCGGAACTGACGGCTTTCAACCGCCAGCGGGAAGTGCAAGGCGTCTTGCGCGCGCTGGCCTTGCCGGGGCCACGCCGTCCGTTGATCCTCACACTCGACCAGCATGACCGTATCAGAACGGAAGGGACCGTCGTGGACGTCGTGCCTGCGTGGGAATGGATGTCCCGCGGTGCCTCATAACCCGCGGGGCGCGTGCTCTCCCAACTATCGTCAAATGGGTGCTATAATGCCGTCAGGTGACGGGCACCATGACCGCGAATAGTGAAGCCATTGTGGATCTCTTGGGTGGGGCGCGCCGACTGGGCGCGACACGGCGAGCGTCCGGGCCCGCACAGACCCTTCTACACGAGCAGGCTCTGGTCGGCTTCGACAGCTCGGCGGTGAAGGCATTGGTCGAGCGCTTGCCTGTTTCGCGCGGCACCCTTGCGAAGCTACTCAATACGAGCGAAAAGACGCTGGAGCGTCGTCTGGTCCGGCACGGGCGTTTGACGACGGCGGAGAGTAATGCCCTGGTGCGCGTGGCGCGTGTCGTGAGCCTGGCGAAGCGGTTGCTCAAGACCGATGGCGGCGTGAGCCGCTGGCTCTCGCGTGAACAACCGGGGCTCGCGGGTCGCGTGCCGCTCGATCTGATGCGAACCGAAGCGGGCGCCTCGGAAGTCGAGCTACTGCTCGATCGCCTTTACCATGGCGTCCTGCCGTGATCGTCTGGCGCGTCATCTCCGCCGATTTTCGGGCAAGTCCGCTCTCAGCTGAGGGGGCACGCCGCCTCGGCGGTCGCTGGAATCCTCCCGGCGTGGCGGTTCTCTACACGGCAAGCACTGAAGCGCTCGCGTATCTGGAGCGCTTCGTTCACCTCGGCCCGGAGCTCGCGGAGTCGCCCCATCTCATGGTGAAGATTGAAGTGCCGGGCAACGCCTTGTCGCTCGAGCGCACGGCGCTACCAACGAATTGGAAGGCGGTACCGGTTCCAGCGAGCGTCCAGGCAATCGGCGGCAAGTGGGTCAACGAGGGCAGAGCGCTGGCCCTGAGCGTGCCGAGCGTGCTATCCGAGAGTGACCGCAATATCCTCCTCAACGCGGCGCACGCCGAGTATCCTAAGGTCCGGATCGTGGAGAAGCGTCCCTTTGTCTACGATCCACGGATGTGGAAGCTGACCGCTGCGCCCCAGGCGCACCCGTCCCCGCATCGTCGTCGCTGATTCCAAGCATAGAGTCCCATGCTTCATTCTCTTTTCTTGATGGTGCTCACGATGCTCCTGCCTGCGCAGCAGGAGAGTTGGAAAGCACCGTTCCCGGCGCACAAGATCGCAGGCAACCTGCACTATGTCGGCACGGAAGACTTGGCCTGTTTTCTCATCACCACGCCGGAGGGCCACATCCTGATCAACACCGGTCTTGCAGATTCGGCCGAGATGATCCGGGAAAGCGTCGAGAAGCTTGGTCACAAGCTAGAGGACATCGAGATCCTGCTCATCATGCAGGCGCACTTCGATCATGTTGCGGCTCTCGCGGAGATCCAGAAGCTCACACGTGCCCGTCTGTTTGCGACCGAGGCGGATGCTCCAGCGCTGGAAGACGGAGGGCGCAGCGACCCGTTCCTCCCGGAAGAGTACCGGTTCACGCGTGTCAAGGTGGATCGCAGGTTACGCGACGGCGACATCGTCCGCCTTGGCGGTACAGAACTCGAGGTACACCTGACGCCAGGCCATTCGAAGGGGAGCGTCAGCTACTCGATGAGCGTTGTCGAGAACGGCAAGACGTACAGCGTCGCCATCGCGAACATGGGCAGCGTCGTGATGCCGCTCGTGGATAACGAGTACTATCCACGGATCGTCGAGGATTTCGCGCAATCGTTCCGTGTGCAGAAGACGCTGGCGCCCGATATCTGGGTGGCTGCCCACGGGTCGCAGTGCGGCATGCGGGAAAAGTACGAAGCCGGATCGTTTGTCGACCCGGAGGGCTACAAGCAGGCCATCGATCGCTTCGAGAATCTTTATCTCGAACAGCTCGCGCGCGAGCGCCGACAATAGTGATCGCGAGCTCACCACATGAGCGCTTGACGAGACGCGAGATTTCTACTACAAATAGAGAATAACTGCGCTGCGAATGCTATGAGCAAGACCCTCGGCCAATTCGAGCTGCTCCTGTTGCTCGCGGTCCTGCGTCTCGGCGATCGTGCCTATGGCGTCACGATCCGCCGCGAGCTCGCCGAGCGCACCGGTCGTGTCGTCTCCGCTGGCGCTGTCTACACGGCGCTCGAGCGCTTGGAACGGCGTGGCCTCGCGACGTCCTGGCTAGGGGAGCCAACGCCGGAGCGAGGTGGGCGCGCCAAACGCTACTACCGCATCCTCCCCGCCGGCGAGGAAGCGGTTGCCCGGACGCAAGCGCTGCTGAGGGGTCTGGCCGCGGACTTGGGACCGCGCTTTGAAGTGCCCTAGGAAAAGGAACCGGATACCTTTTCGCAACCGAAAAGGTCCCCGGTTCCATTTCTGCGATGAAGCCACCATATCTCGCGCGTTGGTTTCTGACCCGCACACTAACGGGCGCGGCCCGATCGGCCATTGTCGGCGACCTGGACGAGGAGTTCACGACCAGCGTGCTGCCTCGGCTGGGCCGCCGTGGGGCGCGCTGCTGGTATTGGCGCCAGGCGATTCGCTCTGTGACGGACCACCGCCTCGGTCGGCCGCTCGGCTGGCGAGATCGAGCGAATTCTCCAGCCGTGCGCCTCCGCGATGCGCTTCGGCAGGAGCGGGAGACCGTGACGAGCGACGTCCGGCAGGCCGCCCGGTTGCTCGTACGTCAGCCAAGTTTCACTGTCATCGTGCTCCTCACCCTCTCGCTCGGCTTCGGCGCGAACATCGCGGTCTTCTCCGCCGCCAACGCCTGGTTGTTCAAGCCACTTCCTGTGCCCACCCGCGATCGACTAGTTTCGCTGCACTACGAAAGCGGTGGCGGCGAATTCCCGCACCACGTGTATCTGGCGCTACGCGAGCATTCCACGGCCTTCGACCATCTCGCGGCGTACGCAACCATGCCGCTCACGCTGCGCGACGACGATGGGATGGATCGCGTGATGGGCGAGCTGGTGTCTGGGAATTACTTCGCGACGCTGGGCATCACGGCAGCGCGTGGGCGACGACTGATCGCCGACGACGATCGTCCAAGCGTTGCGGGAAGAGTCGTCATCAGCGATCGACTCTGGAAGCGACGCTTCGCCAGAGACCCGTCGATTATCGGCCGAACCATCCTCTTGAATGGCCTGCAGTGCACCGTGGTCGGCGTCACGCCACCAGCCTTCTTCGGGCTTCAGGTGGGTCAGTCGCCAGATCTTTGGCTGCCGCTCCAGCTCGAAGCAAGCTTCTTTCCAGATCGCTCCGCGCTACAGACGCGAACATTCTGGTGGTTGAAAGTCGTCGGCACCGTGCGCCCTGGGATCTCGCGTGAGGCTGCCACGGCGGTCGCGCTG
>WHTT01000071.1 GCA_009377605.1 Luteitalea sp. | reverse complement strand
GGTCATCGCGAGCGCCCGGATCTCTGTGGCGCCCATCTGCCCGAGCACCTCGGCAACCCGTCTCAGGGTACTACCAGTCTCCCACAGGTCATCGACGAGCAGAACCCGTCGCCCGTGAACCGATTCGGACCCTGCCTGGATGGCTGCAGTCAGGAGGGGTGCCCGCTCGTGCAGAGGCACGTTCTTCATCTGCTGCGTCGCCGTCGCCTTGACGGCAGCGGCGGGCAGGGATGGGACCCCAAGACTCGCGGCTATCCCGCCAGCGATGAGCAGAGCCGGTTGTTTGGTCCGATGCAAGGATGGTGGTGGCGGAACCACGCAGTCGATGACGCCGCCCCACCAGCTGTACGCGGGCATTGTGGACGTGCCCGAGTACGGCGTCCGCGGCAAACGCGGCGACTTCGAGCCGCTGATCTCCGAGGAGCTGTTCTACCGCGTCCAGGCGATTCTATCAGGCCGTGTGCCGAACACAGCGCCTCGCAAGCGCGCGCATCCGGACTTCCCGTTGCGCGGTTTCGTCCGTTGCCGCTCGTGCGGACGCGGTCTGACGGGCAGTTGGTCGAAGGGACGCAGCGAGTACTACGCGTACTACCACTGCCGCCCTGGTTGCCGAGCTGTGAACGTCGCGAAGGCGAAGCTCGAAGGACTGTTCGCAGATGAACTGGCGCTGCTTCAGCCAACGCCAGGCTACATGCGGCTACTGAAGGAATCCGTGCTGCAGATCTGGAAGGCACGGAAAGCAGCGGTGCGTGAGGAGATCGCAAACGCCGAGCGTGCAGCCAAGGCGATACCAGACAAGCTGGACCGTCTCGACGAGGCGTTCCTGTTCGAGCGTTCGATTGACATCGAGACCTACGACCGTCACGCGGAGAAACTGCGCGAGGAGCTCACGCTCGTCCGGATTGAGCGTCACTCCGGCCAGCTCGAAGAACTGGACGTGGAGGGCATCCTGGCGTTCGCAGAGCGTATCCTGCCACGTGCCGCGGATCTCTGGGTGCAGGCCTCACTCGAGCAGCGGCAGCGGTTCCAACAACTCTTCCTTCCTGACGGAATCGCGTTCGACGGAAAACAGTTTGTTCGAACCGCCGCAACTGTGCCCGCCTTCAGCTCCTTGCGGGGGATCGAGACCAGGAATGAAGGTTTGGTGGACCAGACGGGATTCGAGCCGGCTGGCGAGCCGAAGGCGAAGCCGCTTGCCTGAAACCCGGATGGTGTGCCGGCGACCGAGCGAAGCGAGGGAGCTGGTGGACCAGACGGGATTCGAACCCGTGACCTCTTGAATGCCATTCAAGCGCGCTCCCAACTGCGCCACTGGCCCACTTCTTGCCAACGGATCCGCCTTCACTCGAGTGCGGCGAGCACATCCGTCATGGTGCCAAAGTATGCAGCGGATGGCTTCAACCCCGGCAGAGGCGGATGCTCGCTCATCCTCCAGTCGAGCGGAGGCCGAGCAGAAGAATTATTCTAACGAACGTAGCACACGGCGTCAAAGAGCTTCAACGCGACTCGTTGCCCGCTGCATTCCTGTGCGCACGTGCAAGCCAGTCGGCCAATCGATCGGCGGCATCGGTGGGCGTCGCATCGTAGAAAGGCATCAAGGCTGTCCGTCCGCCGTACGGAGTGACGACCTGCGCGCGCCAGGTGTCCACGCCGACTTGCGCCACCTCGATGTGGTAGGCGTGACCGCCGATCTCATGGTCGAAGTGATGTACGGGTGTATGCACGATTGAAGACCTGGAAGCGGCAATTGTAGTCATCGGGCGCCGTGGCGCAAGCGAAAGAAGACGCGAAGGCGCCATGCACAGACGCGAATCGTCGCCGTTGACTAGTGGAGACGACAAGAAGGATCGCACTGTCTGCTTGTCCACAGGCGATGCACCACACTTCAACATCTTTTCCACAAATCGGATGCAACACTGTCAGCAGGCCGACCACCGCGGCCTCTCGCGCGTCGAAGCAAGTGAGGAATTTGACCCTAGACATCATACTCTTGTCACGCGTTGCTCATTGGGCACAAGATCGACGCGTGCGCCAATCGGCTGTCGGCCTGCTTGTGATGATGCTCGCCTCGATGACCGCGCCAAGCGCGCGCGCCGATGCGACGATCGTGCCACCGCCACCGCTGTTCCAGTTGTTCCTGGTCGACGGTGACCGCGTGCACTGTTACGGGGAGTGGGTGCGCGTCGGCGACGAGGTGGTGTTCACCGTCCCACTGGACCTCGTCGAGTCGGATGAGACGCCGCCACTGCAGACGGTGACTTTGCCGGCGTCGCGCATCGATTGGCGCAAGAGCGAGCGCTACGCCGAGAGCGTGCGCGCCGCGCGCTACGCGGCAATCCGCGGCGAGCAGGACTACGCGAAACTCGCCGCTGACGTCGCCGAGACGCTGGGCCGTATCAACGAGGCCACGAGCGCTCCAGCACGCGTCCAGATCGCCGAGGCGGCGAGACGAAGGCTCGCCGCCTGGCCCGCACGCCATCATGGATATCGCGCGGCCGACGTGCGCCAGCTCGTCGCCATGCTGGACGAGACCATCGTACGGTTGCGGCGCGCCGCCGGCGATCGTTCCTTCGACCTCGCCCTGGCCGCCGAGACGACACCACCTCGTGAGCCGCTGCGAGCTCCGCCAACCCTCCAGCAGCTCATCGGACAGGCGCTCGAGCTTGCACCACAGATCGACACCCCAGCCGAGCGCCTCGCCCTGCTCGAGCGCACATACCAGCTCGTAGATGAGCGGGCACGTGCCCTGCCAGAGCGATGGACGCGCGAGGTGGGCAAGCGACTGGAAGCGACGCTCGCCGAAGAGCGCTCGACCAACCGCGCCTATGCGCGCCTGACCAAGGCGAGCCTGGAGCGTGCGGAACGCTTGGCAGCGCGCGCCGACGTCGACGGCGTCTCGGAGCTGCGCCGACGCATCGAGCGGCGCGACGCCGCCCTCGGGCACAAGCGACCAGATGAGGTCAACGCGTTGGTCGAGGCAGTGGAGAGCAAGCTCGATGCCGCGCGGCGCGTGCGGCTTCTCCGCGATCAGTGGGCGCTGCGAGAGCCAGTCTACCGTGCGTACCAGCGCGCGGTGTCACCGGCCTTCAAGTGCTTCGAAGAACAACGTGCGGCGCTCGAAGCCATCCATACGCTGGCAGGACCCGAGGTAGAGCGTCTGGCGGAGCTCGAGTCGCAGCTTGCCGAGGCGTTCGTGACGCTCGCGCGCATCCAACCCACGCCTGAGCTGCAAGCGCCCCATGCGCTGGTGACCAGCGCCGTGCATCTCGCGCTGACGGCCGCACGCGGCCGTCGTGAGGCAGCCGCGTCGGCCGACATGCGCGCCGCATGGAACGCCGCCGCCGCTGCATCCGGTGCGATCATGTTGGCTGAGCAGGCGCGAGACGACATCGCGCGCGTGACGAGAAAGCCATCGTTTCCTTGAGCCGGACCACCCTTCTCATCCGCACCCCCGACCTCGACGCGTACCAACGCGCGATCATCGCGACGGCCTGCCTCGGTGGCCCGCTCCTCGCACTCAACCGGCTCGTGTTGGTGCCATCACAGAGCGCGGCCGAGCAGCTCCGGCAGACCATCGAGTCGCGCCTGCTCCTCGAGAGGTGGCGGCCAAGTGCCGCCGAACGTGCGACGCTCGGGCTCGCGACCGATGAGACTCCAGACGAGGCCGTGCTGATGCCGGCGCTCGTCACACGTGCAGGCATGTATCAGCACCTGCACGAGCGGTTGGGTGATGAGCGACCCCGTCTCTCGGAGCTCGCGCGCGAAGTGCTCTTCCGCCGCGCGGCAGATGAAGTGCGCCGCCGCGGGATGTCACCGCCCTTCGCCCTGCGCCCCGGCCTCCTCGCCGAGATGCTCCGCTTCTACGACGCCGTCCGGAGGCTGCGCCACACGCGAGACGAGCTCACCACGCGCTTGATCGACGAGCTTGGCGCGACGACCGACATCGATCGTGGCGCCCGCCGTCTTCTCGAGCAGACCCAGTTCCTCGCCGCGACGTTTGCAGCCTACGAAGCGCTGCTTCCGTCGACTGGCGCGCTGGACGAGCACACCTTGCGAGCCGTGCTCATCGCACAACCGGCGCCGCGACCTGTACGCCACGTCATTGTCTCGGTGGCCGATGAGGCGTGCGAGCGTGGCGGGCTCTGGCCGGCTGACTACGAGTTGTTGCAGCAGCTGCCCGGCCTCGCGCGTGTCGATGTCGTGGCAACCGAATCGATGCTCGCGAGCGGTCTGCGTAAGCGGCTGTACGCCTGCCTGCCGAACCTCGTCGAGCAGACGATCGAGTCGCGGCCGAGGTCTCGCGTCACGCTCGTTGCACCGCCCGGCAATCCCGGGGCGGCCGGGGAGACGAGCGCCGCCCGCTGGTTCGTCAGCCGTGATCGCGAGGAGGAGCTCCTGTTGTTCGCGCGCCGGCTCAAGGCGGCCGCCAGCCAGCCAGAGGCTCGCCCCTCGTCCCTCGAACCTTCCCTGCCACCGCTCGATCGCATCGCGCTGGTCTACAACCGGCCGTTGCCGTATCTCTATCTCGCCCGGCAGGTCCTGAGCGGCGCCGGCATCCCATGCCAGGCATTCGACGCGCTCCCGCTCGCATCCGAGCCGTACGCGGCGGCGCTCGATGTCGTCCTCGAGGCCGTCTCGTCTGGCTTCGTGCGGGTGGCAATCGTGGCGCTGCTGCGGTCGTCGCACTTCCTTTTCGTGGGCGAAGACCAGCAGCCGATCACCGGCGGAGATGTCGCCGCGCTCGACCGCGCGCTGGTCGATGCGGGATATCTCGGTGGCCTCGACCACCTGTGCAGACTGGCGGACCGCTGGGCTGCCGTTGCATCCCGGTCTGGGACACGGCCGCCGGAGATCCGTGCCGCTCGTGCCGCCGGCGCCGCGGCAGCGGCTGCCTCGGAGCTCGCCAGCTTGGAGGCGGATGCGCCACCCTCCGCTCACCTGCAGGGATTGCTCGATTTCTTGCAACGGCACGCAAGGCCTGGGCCGCTCGAGGGCGACCGTCCGCGGCAGCTTCGTGCACGGGCCGCCATTGTGGGAGCGCTCGAGGCGCTTCGCGATGCGCACCGCGAGTTCCATGACGAGCCCGTGAGGTTCGCCGACCTGGCGGCCGTGCTGCACCGCTGGATCGAGGCACAGACGTTCACGCCGCGAGCGGGACGGGACGGCGTTCATCTGGTCGACGCCGACGCGGCGCGGTATGGGCAGTTCGCCGGCGTGCACCTCGCCGGCCTCGTCGACGGTGAGTGGCCCGAGGCACCGACGCGCAACGTGTTCTATCCAGCGTCGCTGCTGATCGATCTCGGATGGCCGCGCGAGGCGGATCGGATCAGTGCGGCACGTGCGGCGTTTCACGATCTGATGGGCCTGTCGCAGGGTGAGCTCTCCGTCTCGAGCTTTCTCCTCGAGCAGGATGCCCTCGTCCGTCCGTCGGCGCTTCTCGAGGAGCTCGACGAGCTCGATGGGTCGCTGGTCCGGCGCGCGCTGCCGCAGATTCGCGTGACGGCAGAAGAGGCGTTGTCACTCGCGCCTGTCGTCTCCAGTGCCGTGGAGGAGCCCGCTGCCGCCTGGCTCGCCTTGCGACTGTCGCGCACGCCGGGCAATCCCGCACGATTCCGCGGGCAGGCGGGGCCGCAGGATGGCCCGACACCATCCGAGCGGGGCCCGCGCTCCCGCGTCTTCTCGGTCACGGCCGTCGAGCGATATCTGCAGTGCCCCTTCAAGTACTTCGCAGCCAACGAGCTCGCGCTCGAGCCGGATGTCGAGGAGGAACCAGGCCTCTCGGCGCTCCAGCGCGGCCGCCTGTTGCATCAGGTGCTCCACGATTTCTTCGCACGCCAGCCGTGGCGAACGGAGCTGACGGTCGAGTCGATGCCGATCGCGCGCCAAGCGCTGACCGAGGTCGTCGATGAGGCGCTCGCCGCGCTGCCGGAGCCAGACCGCACACTCGAACGGCAGCGTTTCATGGGAACAGCTGTGTCCACGGGCCTCATCGATCGCGTCCTGCGCGCCGAGATCGCTCGGCCAGGCAGGATCACCGAGCGGCTGGTCGAGCACTCGATCGAAGGGCGCTACCTGTTCGAGCAGGGCGGCGAGCAGCGGTGGGTGAGCGTGCGCGGTGTGGTCGATCGGGTTGACCTGATCCAGCCGACGCGTGCTCCAGGTGCGGGGGCTCCGCCACAAGAAAAGTGGCTGCGCGTCATCGACTACAAGATCGGACGCGCACCGCGCTCCGACGTCGCGCTGCAACCGCAGATCTACGGCCTCTGTCTGGAACAGCAGCTGGCCGGCGAGCGCGGTGGCAGGTGGCAGCTGACCGAAGCGGGCTATCTCGCGCTCGGTCTTGCCGAGCCCAACGTACCGGTGGTGCGGTCCGGCACCGCGTCGAGCGCACGATTGGCCGAGGCGACCGAACGCTTCCTTGGCGCGGTCGACGCCATCGGGCGAGGTGACTTTCGCGTGACGCCCGCAGAGCCGTTCCTCTGCGTGTACTGTGCCTTTCCGACCGTTTGCCGGAAGGACTACGTTGGCGATGAGTGATTCCTCAAGGGATCAAGGGATCAAGGGGTCAAGGGATCAAGGGGAGAGCCGCTTGCCGGATGCGGCGGCGCGCACGTTTGCGATTGATCCGCGGAACAACGTCGTTTTGGAGGCGTCCGCAGGCACCGGCAAGACGACCGTCCTGGTGGGACGGTATTTGAATCTGCTGCGTGCCGGCATTGATCCCAAGCACATCCTCGCCATTACCTTCACCCGCAAGGCGGCGGCCGAGATGCGCGAGCGCATTGTCGACGAGCTGCGGCGCGCGGCGTATACGGGCGCCCCGGCGGACCGCACGCGCTGGACGATGCTGCGCGATCGGCTCGCAGACATCGGCATCAGCACGATCGATGCGTTCTGTTTCTCACTGTTGCGCGAGTTCCCGCTCGAGGCGGGCCTCGACCCCGGCTTCACGCTCGCGGACGAGACAGAGGTCGCGCGGCTGATCGAGGAGGCGTTGGATCACGCGCTGCGTGTCTGCCAGCTGCGGGCGCGCGCCGACGAGAGCGTCGCCCTCGTGTTCGCGCACCTGTCACTCAATCGCCTGCGACGCGGCTTGGCGCACCTGCTCCAGCGGCGAGAGGTGGCCCAGCAGGCGCTCGACGGCTACCTCCGGGCCTCGTCTGGCGATCTGACGAGCGAGCAGGCGGCGGCGGACTTGGTCGCGGAGCTGCAGCATATCTTCGCCCCTCGCCCCTCGCCCCTTGCCTCTGATCCCTCGCCCCTGACCCCTGATCCCTTGGACCAGTGGCTGAGGGACGGCCCACTCGCGGCGCCGCGCTTTGCGCTTCTTGCTGCCTCACTCAGGCGGCTGATCCAAGGCCAGCTTGGCCGGCCTCCCGAGGTGCGGGCCCTTGCAGACGACCTCGGTGCCTACTTCCTCACGCGCGATGGTGCTCGACGGCAACGTCCACCGTACCCTGCGCGCGACCACGAAACGGCTGCGGCCTATCAGCGTCACCGCGCCCAGCACACGGAGCTCGCGCCGCATGTCATCCGTGCCATCGACCGGTTCGATCGCGCGCTCAACATCATCTTGGCGCGTGGCATCCGCCGGATCTTCGGCGTGGCGCTGGACCAATATCGCCGCACGCTCCAGGCGCACGGTGCGCTCGACTTCTCCGAGGTATTGGCGCACGCCGTTGGTCTGCTGCGGCAGATGGACGAGTTCTCGCAGAGTCGGTACAGGTTGGAGTCACGCTATCACCACGTCCTCGTTGATGAGTTCCAGGATACGAGCCGCCTGCAGTGGCAGCTCATCTCCTTGCTCGTGCAGTCGTGGGGCGAAGGATTCGGCCTCGTACACGACGCACCGCTCCTGCCATCGCTCTTCCTCGTTGGCGATCGGAAGCAGTCCATCTACCGCTTTCGCGACGCCGAGGTCGGCCTCTTGGATGAAGCGGCGCGGGAGATTGCCGGGTTGCGGCCAGGGACGCGCGACGTTCGACGCTCGATTGCCTACAGCTTTCGCTCGCGCCCGGAGCTGCTCGCGTTCACCAACGATCTGTTCGCAGCCATGGATGAAGGCGGCTCCGATCTGGACCGATTCCGTTACCGCCCGGAAGACCATTTTCCATTCGAGCGAAGCGAGTCAAAGGGCCGAATCCTGACTCCGGATTCCGAGCCTGCGGTTGGCCTGGCCGTTGCCGAGACCGCGGAGGCCTGCGCGGCTGCGGTTGCCGCTGAAATTGCGCGGCTTCTCGGGCAGGCGGAGGTCCGGGACCGACAGACGAAGATGCGGCGGCCCGCACGTGCCGGCGACGTGGCCATCCTCTTTCGCTCGCGCGAGAGCCACCGTGAGTTCGAGGCGGCGCTCGATGCGCGCGGCATCCCCGCCTATGTGTACAAGGGGCTCGGCTTCTATGACACCGACGAAATCAAGGATCTGATCGCGCTCATTCGATACCTTGCCGCCCCCGAGTCGTCGCTCCGTGCGGCGGCGCTCCTGCGGTCGCGTTTCGTCCGTGTATCCGATCGCGCATTGCGGATGCTCGCTCCGAGGCTCGCGTCCACGTTGACCGACCCGGAACCGCCGCCGGTCATCGCGCATCTCGACCAGGAGGATCAGCGGGTCTTCATGCAGGTGCGGCAGAGCGTGCCACGGTGGCTCGCGCAGGTCGATCACGTACCGCAGGCCGAGCTCCTGGACCAGATCGTGAGCGAGACTGCGTATGCGTTCGAATGGCAGGGACCGCGGCGGGCGCAGGCGCGCGAGAACGTGAAGAAGCTCCGTGGCCTGATCCGTCGCATCGAGAACCGCGGATATGCGACGCTCGCGCGTATTGCCGATCACCTCGATCGTCTATCTGCGGGCGATGAGTCGAATGCCATGGTCGACGCGGAAAATGCCGTCAACCTCATGACAGTTCATGCCGCCAAGGGGCTCGAGTTCCCGATTGTCTTCGTGGTGAACCTGGCGCGAGGCACGGGCGGTATGCCGGAGCCGGTGCGTCTGGTGCTGGATCGCGGTGATGGGGCCTCGGCCGTTGCCGTGGGTGCAGGCGACCGGGCCGTGGAGGAGCTGGAGCAGCGGCGCAACCGCGAGGAGACCAAGCGGTTGCTCTACGTGGCGGTCACACGCGCCAGAGATCGCCTCTACCTTGCAACACTGCTCCGCGATCGGACATTCAAGCCGGGGCGCGGAAGCCTCGGTGAGGTGATCCCCTCAGACTTCCAGCGCGTGATCGCAGAAGCACAAGCCTACACACCTCAGGGCGGTCGCACCACGTGGGTCGGAAAGAGCGGTGCGCACGCGTTGTACGTTTGCCGTGCCGAGAACGTTGTAATAGAGACGACGGCGGCAAGCGCAGTCGCGGCGATGGACCGGTCGTTGCCCGCGGGGTTGGCGCCGTTGGACGTTGGCTCAACCGTCACGCGGCTCAATGTGATTGAAGTCGCGCGCGGTCGCGCCGAAAAGATCAGAGAGGCACCGAGCGTAGCGGTGACAGGCAGCGAAGCTGATAGCAGTGACGTTCTCGTGGGTCGCCTGGTGCATCGCCTGCTGCGCTTCGGTGTGTCGCCGGCGGAGGACGCGACTGTACTCGCCGAGAGGGCGCGCTCGCTGATCGAGCCGGACGAGCGATTGTCGACAAGCGACACCGACGAGCTCGTCGAGGTGGCAGTCGATCTCGCGAGTGCCATCGGGAAGCGCGACGAGGTGGTGGGTGCGTTGGCGGCTGGCGATGTTTACTCCGAGGTGCCGTTTGCGGTTCGGGCCAGGGTAGACAATGCGACATGGTCGACCGACACGGAATTACTCGCCGGATCACCGAATCCGAACGGCTGGATCGTCCGTGGCACGATCGACTGCCTCGTCGTGGGCGCAGACGAGGTGTCGGTGATCGAATTCAAGACGGGGCGCTCGCGGGCGACGGACCAGCGCCAGCTCGAGCTCTATGTGAGGGCGGCGGAGGCCATGTTTCCAAACCATCAGGTGCGTGGCTTACTGGTCTACCCGTAACCGGTTGTATTCGCGGCGTTAAGGGGACGTAACTTCTGGAGGGCTGGTTGCGTCTATAGGAGTAGGTAAGGCTTTCGAGCCTTTATGGGACCACTGCAGGAAGGACCGACCGGCCGGGGAGTCGCATCACGCGCTCAGCCGAAGGGCCGGGTAGCCCGCCAGGCATTGGGTCGAGACTGACTCTCGAAACCAGCTTGGCGTCAACTTTGCAACGTGGTCGGGTAGGAGGTCACCACGATGGAGGCCATGACGCTCACCACCACCACCGCCACCACCACCACCAGCGCTGCCGCTACGCCGCGGCCGTTGAGCCTTTTCGAGTTCGAGGATCTCGAGGCCCTGCCGTGCGGGTGCGTTTCGGCTTCGTATCGCGCGCGTCCGTGGGACATTACGTTAGTGTCACTCGAGGCAAAGGGTGAGCATTGTTTGCTTCCAGGGCACGCGATTGGCGCTGTGCTGCAACTCGGCGAGCCGGTAGAGGAGGACGCCGAGCAAGAGGACGAAGAGTAGCCCGAATGAGCGAGCTCCTCGTCTTGGGTGCGCACATTGCCACGGCGCGTTCGGCGAACGAGCTCCGGCACGAGCGGGACGGCGCTCATTGCAGGCGGCCGGCTGCAGGTCAAGCCCGTTTCCAGATTCCTGCATCCTGTGTCCTGATTTCTCTGGCTCAGGTCTTCCCCATCCAATAGAATCGACGAAGCGGCGTAGGCTGCGGCGCACTTCAACCCCCCACACTCTTCGACATGCCCAGGGCAACCCTGAACATGGTCGGAGGGTCGAGGGCGACAGGCTCCGGGTGCGGAGTGTAGTGACGTGCCACGACCGTGAGGAGAACAGGATGCCGTTTGTCTGCCCGACGTGCGGAAACGCACGCCGTTTTCAAGTCAAGACGTTACAAGTTCACGTGGTGTCGCTGGAGGACACCCGTGTGGAAGTTGCCGATGAACAACGTCCCGCCGTGCTTGAAGTGCTGTGTGACGAATGTGAGTCGGCGCTCGATTTCGAGAAGTGGGAGAACGGTGTACGGCGGGAGGTGCTCCTCACGCTGGGCGCCCGGTAACCGGCGCCCGAACATCGTGGGTGTGTTGGGGAAAGGTTTGCTTGACAATAGGGGCGGGGCGTTCCTATCGTAGCGAGCGCGCATGCAGGACTATTACCGCATTCTCGACCCGATTTCGGGCAAGAGGCTCCGGCCGGTGGGGCGCATGCTTGGTGCGAGCCCCACGGGCCCGAGCGGCGTGCGCATGCGCCATCGGCGCGCCGGGTGGAGCGGTCCGCTTGCCCGCGTAGAGAGCGCGCTGGCGACCCGCGTCTCTGCCCTTCCCAGCGACCTCCGCTGGTTCGGTGACGAGGTGGCTGTTGATTTTCCATCCGCCACCGCTGCGGTGGAGCGTGCTCGGCGCCGCTTCTTCGAGCGCGATGACGGTGGTCCGGCCACGGTAGCATGTGTCGCGCTCACGGGCCTCGAGGCCCGGCGTGGCGGCCGCGTTCCCATTCGGATCTGTCTTCCTACGACGTGTGCGGCATGCGGCGGGCGTGGCGAGTCGTGGGGCGCCCGTTGCGAGGGCTGCGCTGGCGAGGGAAGCGCTCTCCTGCCGCGTTATCTCGTGTTGCGCATGCCGCCCGGCCTACGGGATGGTGTCTCACTCCACTTCCGTCTGCGCGATCCCAACGCGCCGACGCGAGTGGTCGTTCAAGTGTCGGTCCGCTGAGCCCGCATCCTGTCACATTGATTGACGCGTGCGCGGCGTCATTCGCAGCCGTATGCACACTCACGCCGACCTCGTAGGGCGGCTCCATATCATCGCCGGTGCGCTCGCTGGTCTTGCCGCGTTAGCGTTGGCGGCGCTTGGTGTCGGCGCCGTGAGCCTGGCTGGTGGCGCGGAGGTCCGTGTGGCGGCCTCCCTCGCGGCTGGCTTGTTCTTTGGCGTGGCGGCTTTCCTGCTGCTCTGGGGCGCCGCGTCGGCTGGCGCCGGCCTGGCGCTGCGAGGCTACCGGCCCTGGGCTCGCCTGGCAGCATTTCCCCTGTCTGTGCTCGATCTCTTCATGGTGCCGTTTGGCACCGCTCTCGGTCTGTACACGATTTGGGTCCTGATTCACCCCGATACGCGGAGGTTGTTTGGAGTGAGGGAGTAGGGCGATGACAGGGTGACTGGGTGACACGGTGACTGGGTGACACGGTGAAGGGGGCCTTCAGGCTTCGGGAGCCCACATCACGTGGCGTGAAAGGTCGCACGAGGTCGACCGCAAGACATCGAATCGCCCGCACGTGACCTTGTCACCCCCTCGCCCCCTCACCTTGTCCCGTTGTATGATGCTGAGGTAAGCAGACCTGGGAGGACCAATGGAGACGTCGGCCACGGAGAAATCGTCAACCGGGCTGGAGCCGAACCTTGCTGCAGCTTTGGGCTACCTCTTCATCATTGGGATTGTGTTCCTCGTGATCGAGAAGGAGAGCAAGTTCGTCAGGTTCCACGCCATGCAGTCGACTGCGCTCCTGGTGGCATGGGTGGCGGTCTGGATGCTGCTCGTCGTCTTTGGCATGATCCCGGTCCTCGGTTGGCTCACCATCCTGCTGTGGCCCATCGTGGGCATCGTCTTTCTGGTCGTCTGGATCCTCTGCATCGTGAAGGCGTTCCAGGCCGAGTGGTTCCGGTTGCCGATTTTGGGCGATTTCTCGGCGACGCAGGTCGGTGTCTAATCCGCTGCGGTAAGATCGACTGAGGGCTGTTTCCTGCCGTCGCAGGTTGCTCCTGCCATGAGGGGTGGCTGACGTCCACCCTACGTCCACGAGCCGTCGCCACCCTCCGCGACGCTCAGTGGCCTGATGCCCAGCCGTACGTGGGCATCGAGCCACCGGGACGGTTCACCGACTGCGAGACGAGATCATGCCATCCACTTCCGTCACCGAAGGCGCCGTGCTCGAGGCGCTGAAAGTCGTTCACGATCCAGATCTGCACCGTGACATCGTCAGCCTCGGCTTCGTGAAAGAGCTGCACGTGCAAGGCGAGCAGGTCTCCTTTACCATCGAGCTCACGACTCCAGCCTGTCCCGTGAAGGATCAGCTTCGAGACCAGGCGCGCGCGGCTGTGGCCGAGCTCCCTGGCGTGAGCGCAGTGGACGTGACGATGACGGCAAGCGTGCGGAGTGTGATGCCGGAGGCCGGGCGGCTGCCGGTGCCAGGTGTCAAGAACGTCATCGCTGTGGGTGCCGGTAAGGGAGGAGTGGGCAAGACCACGGTTGCGGTGAACGTCGCGCTGGCGCTCGCCGCGCGCGGCAGCCGCGTCGGGATATTGGATGGCGACATCTATGGTCCGAACGTGCCCATCATGCTCGGCGTTCGTACGCAGCTCGCGAGCGACGGGAACAAGATCGTGCCCGCGGAGAAGTACGACTTGCAGGTTGTCTCGATGGGTTTTCTCGCGGGCGATGAGTCGCCGGTCATCTGGCGGGGCCCGATGCTGCACGGCATCATTCAACAGTTCTTCCGCGAGGTGCGTTGGGACAATCTGGATTACTTGGTCATCGATTTGCCGCCCGGCACCGGAGACGTCGCGCTGAGCCTGAGCCAAACGGTTCCCGTGGCTGGTGCGATTGCCGTCACGACGCCGCAGACGGTGTCGCTAGCCGACACGCGCCGTGCCGTGGCCATGTATCGCAAGCTTCGCATTCCGGTGATTGGACTCATCGAGAACATGAGCCATTTCGTGTGCCGTGAGTGCGGGCGGGAGAGCGACATTTTCGGCAAGGGGGGCGGCGAGCGGTTGTCGGAGGAGCTCGAAGTGCCGTTTCTCGGCCGGATTCCGCTCTACGAACCGATTCGCGTCGGCGGAGATACTGGCGTGCCGATCGTGCTGGCCGAGCCGGAATCGCCCGCGACCGACGCCTTTCTCACCGCGGCGGAGCGGGCAGCGGCACAGGTGTCAATCGCAAGCTTCAAGGGCATCCCGCTCACGCCGGTGACAGGATAAAAGGAGCAAGGTGGGGCCGCCTCGCCGAGGCGGCCGTTATCTCGCCGAGGCGTCCGGACGGCGCGTTCGGCAACGCGCCCTACCAACGCTGACGTTTGCCCTTGACCCTCGGTCCCTTGACCCCTTGATCCCTATTACCGCGTCGCCCCGTCGCCGCAACCGTTCTATGGACATCCCTTTCATCCGCCACACACTGCCCAATGGGCTCGACGTCATCGTTCATGAGGATCACGGGACGCCGATCGTGGCGGTCAATATCTGGTACCACGTGGGATCGAAGGACGAGCAGCCTGGTCTCACCGGCTTTGCGCACCTCTTCGAGCACCTGATGTTCGAAGGCTCGGCGCATCATGACGACAAGTACTTCGCGCCGTTGCAGGAGGCCGGTGGTCAGCTCAACGGCTCGACCAATGCCGACCGCACCAATTACTGGGAAGTCGTACCGACCGGTGCGCTCGAGCTCGCACTATGGCTCGAATCGGATCGCATGGGCTACTTGTTGCCAGCCGTCACCGAAGAGAAGTTCGTCACCCAGCGTGAGGTGGTGCTCAACGAGCGCCGGCAGATCTACGAGAACCGGCCCTACGGGATGGCATCCATTGTCCTGCCCCAGGCGCTGTATCCGTCGGCACACCCTTACTACTGGCCGACGATTGGCTTTCCCGCCGACCTGCGCGCGGCGACGCTTGCGCAGGTTCATGACTTCTTTCAGCGGTACTACCATCCAGGGAACGCGTCGCTCGCGATTGCCGGCGACGTTGGCACCGACCAGGCGCTGCGGCTCGCCGAGACGTACTTCGGTGATCTGCCTGCCGGCGCCCCGATCGATCGACTGGAGGTGCCCATCCCGGCGACACCGCAATCACGCCTGTTGCTCGAGGATCGGGTCGAGCTGCCCCGCTTGTACCTGGCCTGGCAAAGCCCTGGCGTCTTTGCTACGGGCGATGCCGACCTCGACCTGCTGGCAGAAGTGCTCGGCGGTGGCAAGGTTTCCCGCCTGTATCGACGGCTCGTCTACGAGCACCGAGTGGCAGTAGATGTCGTCGCGGTTCAGTCCTCGCGTCAGCTTGGCGGCACGTTCCAGATAGTGGCGACCGCGGCGCCCGGTCACCAACTCGCGGAGATTGAAGCGCACATCTACGAGGAGCTCGCGCGATGTGCGACCGATGGACCCACGGCCGAGGAGATCGAGCGTGCTCGTGCCCAGGTCGAAGCGGAGTTCGTCTATCGCCTGCAGACCGTTGGCGGCTTTGGCGGCAAGTCCGACCAGTTGAATGCTTACAACACCTACTGCGGCAACCCCGGCTACTTCGGTGAGGATCTCGCGCGTTATCAGCGCGCGTCTGGCGACTCGGTGCGGACTGCCGCAGAGAGGTGGCTCACCACGGCTGGCGTCGCGCTGAGCGTCGTGCCGACGGGTCAGCAGGCACGGGCGTTGCCCGAGTCTGCCCTGGCGGAGATCTCGTGAGCATCGATCGATCGCGCATGCCGAGGCCAGCCCACCCGCCGGCCGTGCGCTTTCCAGTGCCGGAGAAGCACAGCCTCGGGCGAGCGCACACCTGGAGCGTTGCGCATCACGACCTGCCCGTGGTCGTCTTCATCTGGATGATCCCGGTCGGATCGGCAGCGGACCCCGCGGACCGCGCTGGCCTCGCGATGTTTGCGGCAGACCTTCTGGACGAGGGCAGCGGTGGCCGGACGATGCTCGAGGTGAACGAGCAGCTGGCGCGGATGGGTGCCCAGCTCGACACGGAGGTCGGCGTGGATGCCACCATGCTGACGCTCGTGTCGCTATCCCGGACCGCGCCTGACGCGCTGGCGCTGCTCGCCGAGGTCGTGTGCCGGCCGAATCTCGACTCGGGGGAGATTGTCCGCGTACGCACGCTGAGGTCGAACCGGGTGAGGCAGATGCGCAGCGTGCCGGGCGCGCTCGCCGATCGTGCATTCTACAGGCAGCTCTACGGCAGTCATCCGTACGGGCAACCACCCCTGGGGACCGAGGCGACGCTCGAACAGATCGGCCAGACGGACCTACACCGCTTCCATCGCGAGCGCTTGCTCGGAGTGGCACCGACGCTACTGCTGGTTGGGGACCTCCCCCCAGACGGGTTGCGAGAGACGGCGAGGTCCGTCTTGCCGTCCGATGTTGCCCAGAGCGCACAGGCAGACGAATTGTGGGCGAGGCTACCACTGATTGATGAGCTAGGTGCGGAGGCGAATGGAGACGAGAAGGCCGCCCGTCTCATCCTGGTACCACGGCCTGGAGCGGCACAATCCGAGCTGC
Source organism: Luteitalea sp. (assembly GCA_009377605.1). Lineage (NCBI taxonomy): Bacteria > Pseudomonadati > Acidobacteriota > Vicinamibacteria > Vicinamibacterales > Vicinamibacteraceae > Luteitalea > Luteitalea sp. The sequence continues at coordinate 16,891 of WHTT01000071.1, read as the reverse complement.
GCGTGGGAGCGCTCACGGCTGACCGTACGACCCGTGACTACCACTCGCTGGTTGTCACCAACGCTGCTGTCGGAGGTGCATTCGTCAGCCGTTTGAACCTGAACCTGCGCGAACGGCGAGGGTATACCTACGGGGTCCGCTCATCCGTCCAGTTTTGGCGGGCGCCCGGACCGTTCGTTGTCCAGACCAGCGTCCAGACGGACGCCACCGCTGCATCGATCGCGGAGATCCTGAAGGAGCTCGCCGAGATCGGCGGGCCGCGGCCGGTCGACGGGCGTGAGACCGCGCGGGCCCGTGACTCGCTGACGCTTGGCTTCGCACGTAGCTTCGAAACGGCGGAACAGATTGCGCGTGCGGCAACACAGCTCGTCCTGTACAACCTGCCGGATTCGTGGTACGACGATTTCGTCCCGCGCGTCGAGGCGGTCGAGCCCGAGGAGGTGACACGCATTGCGCGGCAGTACCTCGATCCGGGCAGGATGTATGTCACGGTCGTCGCCGACCCCGACCGTGTCGGTGATCTGGCGAAGCTCGGCCTTGGCGAGCCCATCGTTGCCGAGCCGTTCTAAGCATAAATAGGAACCGGGTACCATTTCGCGTCCGAAAAGGTACCCGGTTCCATGTCGGTCCCTCCGGCCGAGTCAACCAATCCACTCCGTTCCCCGTCTTTCCTAGCAGCGTGTTTGGTCAAGTCTTCCTCGTGTCGCTCCGAGACCAGAAACCACAGGCGCGGCCGTTTCGTCAAAAGATTCGTCGCTGAGTGGGGTACACTGCTCGTGCCGGCTGTCCTCCCCGCCGGCTCTTCCCCTGGTCGTGTACGTCGCTCGACCGATCAGCTCGAGAGTGACCCCATGAGCCTGGCCCGGCTGGGCATCAGCCTGTTTGCTGTTCTCGCGCTGCTTGCCGTTGCGGTCGCCGGTGCAACGATCTGGCTGGTGCTCACCGATCCCGTGACGGTAGCCGATGCGGTCGCTCAAGGAGACGTGTCGCCATTGGCGCGCGCGCTCGCCCAGGTGCTTTACGACGCTGTGCAGTCCCTCCTGGAATACCTGTAACCGGCCGTGTACTCAACGAAGCGCCACCACACGTACCTACGTTGGAGTGAACGAGGTTCGCCTCGCCTTTTCTACAACGCTTTGAGCAGAAACTTCGTCAGCACATAGCCGTCCAGATACTTGAACGGCGTCATACCCGTGCTGTAGTGGCCGCACGGGAGCGCGACAACCTGATGCGGGATGGCACGGGCACGGAACTCTCGCACGAGCTCTCGCGAAAGGTGCACCGGGAACGTCAAATCGTACCGGGCATAGACGAGGAGTGTCCGCTTGTTGCGGATTCGCTCGACGAAGGGCTGAGGGCTGATCGGCATCCAGAGTCGCCGTAGGCTTGGCAGGTCGATGTGCCCCTCGAGGCCCCTCCGTACATGCATGGTCGACAAGCCTTCCCACACGACGTCGGCAAAGAACGGCGAGACGTGATTGAGCGCCGCGGCGCGTACCAGTGGCTCGTGGCATGCGGTGAGCATCGATAGACAGGACCCGAGGCTGGTCCCGAGAATGCCGATGGCCTGGTAGCCGCGGTTGGCCAGCCACCAGATGGCGCGTCGTGCATCGACGACGGCCTGGCGGTTCACGATGAGCGTGCGCGCGACGTTGGCGCTGACGATGTAGTCGGCGCGGCGGAGCTCGGCGGGCATGCGTTGCTCATGGTAGGGCAACGTCAGGCGCAGCGCACTGACGCCGAGACGCGCCAGAATCTGGCACAGCGCGACGTAGCCCGTCTCATCCGCGTTCCAGTGGGGCAGCACGAGCACCGCGCGGCGCCGGCCGCGTGCGAGGGCAGGAAAATAGCGCGCGTGCACGACGTTGTTGACGGCATGCGGCGTGCTCGCCGCGCTCTCGAATGTGAGAGCGCTCTCCGCGTCGAGTGCATACTGCGGCGCCGGCGTGACCGCGTAGAACGATTCGCTCTCCGCAACTGCGGTCTCGGCATAAGCGTCGACGATCTCGGCGGACGATCCTTGGCGAGCGCGGGCCTGCTCCGGCAACCACTCGAGTCCCCACTCGAATGGCCGGACCAAGCGGTCCTGCGCTACAGCGTGGATCTTTCGTTCCCAGCGGTGGAACAGCTGCGTGATCATGGCACGGTCAATGCACTAGGGGCTGACGCGGCGACAGGGTGACAAGGTGACAAGGCGACAAGGTGAAGGGGTGACAAGGTGACCAATGGGGGCGCACATCCGCTCACATCGTGAGCTCGACGTCTACAAACGAGCTGTTCGGTCGGCGATGGTCATCTTCGACGTTTCCAAGGGATTCCCGCGGGAAGAACGTTTCTCTCTCACGGCGCAGATCCGAGAGTCATCCCGCTCCGTATGTGCCAATCTTGCCCCGTCACCCTGTCACCCCGTCACCCGGTCACCCCGGTCACCCTGTCACCCTGTCACCCGGTCACCCCGTCACCCCGTCACCCCCATGACCTCTCGCTCAACACCCCCCGCCCATCCCATGAGGTCCCGCGTCTGCCGTCCGACGATTTGCAAGCCAACGGGTAAGCCGGCGCGCGTCGTGCCACACGGTACCGTCACGGCTGGATGTCCGGTGAGGTCGAAGAGTTGCGTCAACCGCAGCATCGCGGCACGTGCAGAGATATCCTGCTCGCCCAAGCGAACCGTCTCCTGCCCAACGAGCGGCGCCACGCACGGGAGGGTCGGCAGCAGGAGGACATCGCAGCCTTCCAAAGCCTCCATGACCTCCCGGCGTAACACCTCGCGACCCGCACGGGCGCGTAGGTACTCCACGGCGAGAACCTGTTGGCCTGCCTCGAGTCGCTGCCGTACGGCCGGAGTGTAGCGATCGGCGTGCTCGGCCAGGTATGGTGCGTGCCAGGCTGCCGCCTCGGGCAATGTGATGGCCGCATACGTAGCCACGATGTCCTCGGCGTGAGCGATTGTCGCGTCGCTGATGCGCGCACCGCACGCGGCGAGCTGGCGCACGGCTGATTCGAAATGCGCGCGCACCTCGTCTTCCATGAGATCCATGAAGTAGCCTCGCAACACTCGGGCTCGAAGTGACGACGGCGGACGCGGCGCAGGCGGTGCAGCCTGGTCTGCCGGCAGACCGGCGATGACCGCGTGCACGATCCAGGCATCCTCGGACGTCCGGCAGAGCGGTCCGACATGGTCGAGCGATGTGCTCAACGGCACGACGCCATCGAGCGGTACTTCACCGTAAGCGGGCTTGAGGCCGACCAGGCCGCATGCTGCGGCCGGAATGCGAACCGAGCCACCCGTGTCCGTTCCAAGCGACGCCAGGGCCATACCGGTTGCCACGGCGACCGCCGAGCCGCCACTCGATCCGCCGGAGAGACGCGTCTGATCGCTCGGGTGGTGGACAGGACCAAAGGCGGAATCCTGGTTGGTGGAGCCGAACGCGAATTCATGCAGGTTGGTCTTTCCAATCAGCACAGCGCCAGCGGCGCGCAAGCGTGCCGCAACAACAGCATCCTGCGCCGCAGGAGGCTCGTCGTCTCGTACGCGAGAACCGGCCGTCGTCGGAACACCCTGTTGGTCGATGAGGTCTTTCAAGGCCATCGGGATGCCGTGCAACGGTCCCTGCGACCGGCCGGCGTCGCACGCGGCGTCCGCGGCCGTTGCCGCTTGTCGCGCTTCCTCTTCGGTCACGGTGATGAAGGCATTCAACGCGCTGCTCGTCGCATGCAGGCGAGACAAGCAGGCGTCGAGCAGGTCCAACGCGCGAAGTGAACGGTCAGCAAGGCGTGCGGCGGCGCGGGTAAGCGTCAGGTGGTCGAGGTCGACATCAGCGGGCATGATACGGAGATCGTTCGCTCATTGCACCTTCGTGGCGAGAGCTGCCGCGCCTCCCTCGAGCGGCTGGCCACCGGAAAAGTATCGGGACATCTCCACCGTAATCGGCACTGGCGACGAGCCCAGGCTCTCGACGAGGATACTGTACGCCGGACCGCAGCCGATACCGAGGTCCTGCGCCGCGCTGACGGTCAGCCGCGCATCTCCAGCGAGCTCGAGCTCTTTCGTGGTCGACTCGCCTCCCACGAAGTACGCCGTGACGCGGACGCGTCCCGGCGTCGAGTCGCCGTTCGAGATCAGCACGAACGAATCCTCCCCGTCGCAGTTTCGTCCGGCGTACGCCGTTGCCCAGGCCGTGCCTGTTCCCCTGGCACCGAGTGACACGTGTCCTTCGCTCCAGGCGGGTCCGCCCGGCCACCACATGGCGCGCTCGGCAATGAAGGGGGCGTCCGCGAACAGACGGACGGCGACAGCCGTGTCGGCGAGTCGCGCATCTTCACTGTTCACCCACACGGTGCGGCGTGCTTCTCCTGGCACGTCGTACTCCTTCGCGATCACCTGTCCGTCCGGGAGCAGGTATTGCGCTTCCACATGAAGCGGGTCCGTTCCTGTGTTACCGAACAGGAGGAACTCGTCGAAGAAACCGGTCGCTCCTTCGGCGAAGTACCACGTATCGGAAAGGGTGGTTGCCCCGGAGCCGGTGGTCCCCGATCCAAAGACCAAGCCGTTGCTGTTCAAGTACATCGACCGCTCGGCGATGATGGGGAGTGTCGCGTTGATCTCGGCCGAGACGTTGGCCGCTTCGAGACCCGGCTCCCGATTGACGTACACGGTGTAGCGACTGAACGCCGCGACCTCGTAGGCGCGCCGGACCGGCGTGCTACCCTCGCGAAGGTAGGTGATCGTGACGGTCGCATCTTCGGGAAGGGGGTTTTCCAGGAGATAAAAGAGATGAAAGGGCCCGGTGGCGCCTTCAGCGAAGGACCATCGCTGGCTCGGCGCGGGAAGGCCGCGCTCCATCGAGCTGCCGTAGAGATATGGCGTGCCCCAACGCATGTAGCGGTCGGCCACGACCGGAACGTTCGACGAGACGATGCTCGCCGCGGAGGTGTCGCCGATGAGGTCGCGAAGCCGGACGATCCGGTTCTCGCGAGGGCCGAGCCAGAACGAGGAGCGTGCCACGCTGCCGCTTTCCGTGAACGCCTCGACCGATACCAGGGCGGGCGAGGACTGACTGGGATTGAAGACACCGTCGAAGGTTTGGAAGAAGCCTTCGGCTCCCTCGGCAAAGTACCGGGCATGACCGACGGTCGGTTGATCGCAGCCGAGCAGATTGCCCGCATCCTGGCAGATGAAGCGCGTCATCGTCGCGGCGTTGGTGCACGCCGACGGCGGTGGCAACGTGCCGACATGATGCAGACCGACCACCAGCCCGCTTTCCGTGCTGATGAGCGGCGAGCCCGACGAGCCGCCAAGGGTATCGCAGGCATACTCCATCTGGCTGCCTGGTGTATACGCGTCGATGGTCCCAGACGTCGAGGCCACCTTGCAGCCAGACGTCCGATCGACATCTTCCCAGTAGCCAATCTCCTTCGGTCCGCCGCCAGGGTGCTGAATGAGCCAGAACGGTGTGCCCACTTCTGCGTCGGCGGCCGTGGGCAGCAGCTCACCCCACGACACTTCCGGGTTGCCGTGCAGGGTCACGAGCGAGTAGTCGAGGCGCGTGCTCGTGGAGACGAGCAGATCGCCCGCGTACATCATGCCCTCGGAGAGCACCCCGTTACTGCACGCGCTGAGCTGGTGACCGAACGCCGCTTGGAGCGTGTCGACCTCGGCCTGCGACGGAAGGCAGTGATTGTTCGTCAGCAAGAGGCTATCGACCGCGCCGCGGACGAGGCTGCCGGTGCAAGCGAACGCCTCGCCGCCGCTCTGATAGATCAGGCGAGCGATCGGCTGCTGTGTCTGCGCGATTCCTGGCTCGTTCATATGGCACGCGATCGGCTCGAGACCATCCGAGCCGCACACAGATTCCTGCCGCCTGTCGAGCGGCGAGACCGGTTGCGAGGAACCCGCGGGCGATCCGGTGCCATGGACCACCTCGGTGATGCGATAACCAAAGCTGGGTGTCAGGCCGCCATGAATCCGCACGATTGCCGTGTCGCCGTCGATCACAAACGACCAGACGTCGCCAGAGCCTCGAGGGCCTCGATCCGTCAGTGTCCACACTTGAGCGCCGTTCGGGCTCGAGACGGTGAGCGCGTCACCGGCGCCCAGCTCGAGATCTTCGAAATGGACCCGAATGAACATCGCACCTGGGGACTGCACTTCCTCGCGCCACACGACCGTGTCGCCGCCCGGGCCCGCCGGATACGGGTGCGGACTTTCCGCGGCGTGCGCTCGGACATCGCCAATCTTGGTTTGAGCAAGCGCCGCTGGCGCAGCCAGGATCGTGAGGAGGACGGCCAAACTCATGCAGAGAAGGTTTTGCATGGACGTTACTCGAGGGACACACCGAGGACTCTAGCGGTTGGTGGTGGAGCCGGTCAAATTGTATGCTCATCCAGATGAGCACGCCGGCGCGGAGCACGCGGATCCGCCGCACCAAGATCATCGCCACGCTGGGTCCCGTGAGCGCCGACGAGCAGACGCTCGGGAGCTTGATCGCGGCGGGCGTCGATATCTTCCGCCTGAACTTCTCACACGGTACCCGCGAGGATCACGTTCGCACCCTGGCACGCGTGCGCGCGCGTGCCGTTCATGCAGGGCATGAAGTGGCCGTCCTCCAGGATCTCGGCGGGCCGAAGATCCGGACGGGCCGGCTCAAGGATGGTCGACCGATCGATCTCCGGGCGGGTGAGCGGCTGCTCGTGATCACGGGCAACGAGGAAGGCGAGCCTGGCCGCGTATTCACGAGCTACGCCGGCCTGGCGCAATCGGTGTCACCGGGCGACCGCCTGTTGCTGGCCGACGGGCGCATCGAGCTGCAGGTCGACGCCTCGGATGGACGAGTCATCGTCACCACGGTCGTGGGTGGTGGTTTGCTCGGCGAGCACAAGGGGATCAATGCGCCAGCCGTCCGTCTTCCCGCCAGGGCGATCACCGCCAAAGACGAAGAGGATCTCCGGTGCGGCCTGGCGCACGGCGTGGATCTCGTTGCCTTGAGCTTCGTTCAATCTGCAGAGGATCTTCATCACGCTCGTGAGCTCATCCGCCGCGCGGGCGCAGAAGGGCTGCCGCTGGTTGCCAAAATCGAGCGACCGCAGGCTGTCGCGAACCTCGAAAGCATCATTGCCGCGGCGGACGCGGTAATGGTTGCGCGTGGGGATCTTGGCCTGGAGCTGCCGCTCGAACAGGTGCCGCGTGTGCAGAAGGAGATCACGCGTCGCGCCCAAGCGCGCGGAGTGCCCGTTATCGTGGCCACGCAGGTTCTCGAGTCCATGCACGACTCGCCACGGCCGACGCGGGCCGAGGTGAGCGATGCTGCAAACGCGGTAGACGGTTCCGTGGACGCCATCATGCTCTCGGGCGAGACTGCGGTGGGCGCGTATCCCGTGGAATCCGTGCGCGTGCTGGATGCCATCATTCGTGATGCGGAAAGCCTCACGGACGCGGCGCGGGTGAGCGTCGGCCCGGAGGTGATCAACATTGCGCACAGCCGTGCGATTTGCGAGGCGGCCTCCAGGCTCGCCGCATCGGACCAGGTTGCGGCCATCGTGGCCGTCACGCGCGCAGGCAAGACGGCGCGGGTGCTCTCGGCCTATCGTCCGCCGGTGCCGATTTACGCCGTGACTCGGAGCTGTGCGCTCGCGCGTCGCTTGGCGCTCTTCCGCGGTGTCGTTCCGCTGGTGATTGACGACGCCGTGGAGGCGGACCCGTCGGGCCTGGCCATCGAGCGGCACCTGGTGGAGCGCGGAATTCTCCAACCCGGCTCGGTCATCTTGTTCGTGAGCGTCAGCGCGGACCTGACACGCGGTGACGCGAATTTTCTCCGTATTCGCACGGTCGGCGATCCATCAAACGACGGGGATGTGTAGGCCCGATCTGAGGTCGGGCAAGCGATTCCCGCCGTGAATGCCGGGCAATCAGGCTAAGATCGTGTGAGCTGTATCATTCTTCTGACTCGTATCCCTTGCTCATTTCTCAGCCGTGTCTCACATCTCTCGAATCTTCACGCGGATCATCGACTACTCGCTGCTGCTGATCGCGGGCACGGTGCTCGCCCTAGTCTGGGCGAACCTCGACCACGACAGCTACGAAACCGTTGCGCATGCCCTCGAGTTCGTGGTGAACGACATCGGCATGGCGTTCTTCTTCGCGCTGGCCGCGAAGGAGGTCTTCGAATCGACCCTGCCCGGTGGCGCGCTCTCGTCACCGCGGGAATCGGCCGTGCCCATTCTGGCCGCCGTGGGCGGGATGGCGGTGCCGGCGGGCATCTACGTCATCATGGTGCACCTGTCTGGCTTGCCGGAGCTGGCTCGAGGCTGGGCCGTGCCGTGCGCCACGGACATCGCGTTCTCGTACATGGTGGCGCGTGTCCTGTTTCCGGCGGGCAGCCCTGCGATACCGTTTCTGCTCCTGCTCGCGATTGCGGACGATGCCATGGGGCTGGTGCTGCTCGCGTCGTTCTATCCGCAAAAGGCGTTCTCGATTGTGTGGTTCGCCGGTCCGCTCGTCGTGGCGCTTGCCATTGCCTGGTGGCTGCGACGGCGGCGCGTGCGGAGCTTCTGGCCGTACGTGCTTCTTGCTGGAACCTGCTCGTGGATCGGCTTCCATGAGGGGGGTATCCATCCAGCGCTCGCGCTCGTTCCGATCGTGCCCTTCATGCCGCATCGGATGATGGACCTCGGCATCTACGAGCCGACCGAGGAGCATGGCGCCGACACGTTGAGCCAGTTCGAGCATTGGTGGAAGGTGCCCGTGCAGGTCGTGCTCGGCCTGTTTGGCTTCGCCAACGCGGGCGTGCAACTGGCGGCCATGGGAGCGGGCACGGCGATCGTCGTGATTGCGCTGGTCGTCGGCAAGCCGCTCGGTATCGCCGGGTTCACGTGGCTCGCCGAGCGGTGTGGCTTTCGGCGGGCGCACGGGTTGTCCTGGGGCGATATCATGCTGCTCGGCACGGTCGCCGGCATTGGCTTCACCGTTGCGCTGTTCTTTGCGATTGCCGCATTCCCGGCGGGCGACCTGCTGGATCAAGTGCGAATGGGGGCCCTTCTGAGCTTCATTGCCGCGCCGATCGCGCTCCTGCTCGCGATGGTGCGGCGCTTGGTGCCTGGGCGCGAACCGCGGGCAGCGTCCGCAGAGGAATGATGCTCAGGGCTTGACGTTCGCGTGCTGACTCGATAATCTGAAATAGCGTTTGTCATGAGGCACGACACCCGAACCAGCACGCGAACGACTATTCGAAAGCGGAAGCGTCTCCGCGCTGGGCGGGTTACGGTACGCGCAACGTAAGCCTCGAAACGATCAGGAACCGTTCGCCAAGAACCCGCCAATCGCGGCACCGCCGCGGGGCGGGTTTTTTGTTTTGGGAACAGCAATATGCCACCTATTGAAGTGGGAGTGCTTGGCGCGACCGGGATGGTGGGCCAACAATTCGTCCGACTCCTCGCGGGGCATCCGTGGTTCCGCCTGACCTGGCTCGTGGCCAGCGAGCGATCGGCGGGCAAGCCCTATCGCGAGGCGGCGGCGTGGCGGCTGGCGTCCTTGCTACCGGACGAGGCTGCTCGCCTGGTTGTGGAAGAGCCGGTGCCAGGCAAGGGGCCGCGCCTCGTCTTCTCCGGCCTCGACGCCGGCGTCGCCGGTGAGGTGGAGGCCGCCTTTGCCGCGTCCGGCCACCTCGTCGTGAGCAACGCCCGGAACTTCCGTATGGAGTCGACGGTGCCGCTAATCGTCCCGGAGGTCAATCCGGATCATCTCGCGCTGGTGCCACGTCAGCGTCGGGAGAAGGGCTGGAAGGGCGCGATCATTACGAACCCGAACTGCTCGACGGTCTTCCTCGCGATGGCGCTTGCACCGCTGCGGGCGTTCGGCCTCGAGTCCACCGTCGTGACGACGCTGCAGGCGATCTCGGGCGCGGGATATCCGGGCGTGCCGTCCTTCGACATCACGGGCAACGTGGTGCCGTTCATTGGCGGTGAAGAAGAGAAGATCGAGAGCGAGACGAAGAAGATCCTCGGGACACAGCAAGACGGACGGGTCGTGCCGCATCCGGTGGCGGTGAGCGCGCACACGACGCGCGTCCCGGTCGTGGACGGCCACACCGAGATGGTCTCGGTGGCGTGTGCCGCCAAGCCGTCGCTCGACGAGGTGCGCCGGGCCTTCGTGTCGTTTCGTGGCAAGCCGCAGGAGGCACAGCTGCCATCGGCTCCGGCGCAACCGCTCCTGTATCTCGATGAGCCGAACCGCCCACAGCCGCGACTCGACGCGGAGCGCGAGCATGGCATGGTCGTGAGCATCGGCCGATTGCGTCCCTGCCACGTGCTCGACTTCAAGTTCGTGGCGCTTGGACACAACACGGTCCGGGGTGCCGCCGGCGCGGCCATCCTCAATGCGGAGCTGATGCGGGCCGAGGGCCTGCTCGCGGATTGATGACCGTGCAGGACGAATCATTCATGGTGATCATGAAATTCGGCGGGACGTCGGTGAAAGATGCCACTGCCATGCATCGTGTGGCGGCCATCGTCCGCCGCGCGGAGCAGCGCGGCGTCCGGCCGCTCGTGGTCGTCTCCGCGATGTCGAAGGTCACCGACCAGCTCATTCGCGCCGCAATGCGCGCGGCCCAGGGTGAGGAGGACGATGCGGCGTCCCTGGTACAGCAGCTTGCGGCGCGTCATCGTGAAGCGGCGGAATCGGTGGCGGGAAGCAGACATCTGCCGGACCTCACGACGGCGCTCGAATCGGACTGGCGCGATGCGACCGAGCTCCTGCACGCGCTCGCGATTCTGCGGGATCTCGCACCCCGCTCGTTGGACGCGCTCGTGGCCACCGGCGAGATCGCCAGTAGTCGTCTCATGACGGCGGCCTTGCGGGCCGCTGGTCTCGCCCCTGTGTGGGTCGATGCCCGTCGCGTCCTCGTGACGGACGAGGAGCACGGGACAGCACAACCTGATATGGCGGCCACGCGAGAGCGCGTGCGTCTGGAGGTCGAGCCGCACATCTCGGCCGGAGGCGTGCCAGTCGTCGGCGGCTTCATCGGTGCAACGAAACAGGGCGCGACCTCGACGCTCGGACGCGGTGGCTCCGATTACTCGGCGTCGATCTTCGGCGCCGTCCTGGGTGCTGCGGAGATCCAAATCTGGACGGATGTGGACGGGATGCTGACGGCCGATCCGCGCGTTGTTTCCGGAACGCGCTCAGTGCGAAGCCTCTCGTTTGCCGAAGCATCAGAGCTTGCGTACTTTGGCGCGAAGGTGCTGCATCCAAGCACCATTCTGCCCGCCGTCGGAGCCGGTATCCCCGTACGGATCCTCAACTCGCACCGGCCGGATGTGCCCGGTACGACGATCGTGGAGTCGCCGCCGATCTCGCCGACGCCGATCACTGCTCTGGCCTGCAAGCGCGATGTCACGGTCATCGATATCACGTCGTCGCGCATGTTCATGGCACATGGCTTCCTGCGCCGGCTCTTCGAGGTGTTCGAGCGATACCGGACATCGGTGGATGTCGTCACGACCTCGGAGGTGAGCGTATCGGTCACGGTGGACGACACGCGGCATCTTGCCGCGATTCTTTCCGCCTTGGAAGAGTTTGCCGACGTGTCGGCCGAGCGCGAGATGGCGCTGCTGTGCGCTGTTGGAGAGCGCCTGCGAACGGACGCCGCGCTCTCGGCACAGATCCTCGGCGCGCTCGAGGGCTTCCCGCTGCGCATGGTCTCGCAGGCGGGATCGCGAAGAAACGTGACGGTCGTGTTGCCCGAGGCACAACTGGCGGCTGCGATGGGGCTGATCCACGACCGCTTTTGCGCATTGCGGCAAGAGGCAGCGCCGACTAGCATGGAGCTGGCGTGACAACGCTCTCTGCGCTCATCGTGGGGCACGGCCGGATGGGCCAGCTCATCGAGAGCCTCGCGCCCCACTACGGCATCCAGATTACCGGGGTGGTGACGAGCCGAACCGCCCGATCGGACCTCGCCCGCTCCCGCTTCCCCCGCCTCGACGTCATCTTCGAATTCACCGCAGCCAGTGCGTTTGTCGAAAACCTCGCGGCTCTGTGTGACCTCGGCGCACCGCTCGTCGTGGGCACGACCGGCTGGTCCGAGCATCATGAGACCGCCGTGCGCGCTGCAGTCGAGCGTGCGGGCATTGCCGGCGTGTTTGCGGCCAACTTCTCGGTCGGGGCCACTGTGCTCGAAGCTGTCGCCGTACGGACGGCGACACTCATCGCGGACCACGGCGACTATGGTGCGTTCTTGCACGAGGCGCATCATGCGGGAAAGCGCGATGCGCCGTCTGGCACGGCGAAAGCCATCCTTGCGGCAATCGAGCGTGCCGGCTACCTGCAGCGGCTCGACGTCAGCGTGACGCGCGCCGGGCACCTCCCCGGCATCCATACCGTGGGATTCGACGGACCGAGCGAGACCATCACGCTGACACATACCGTGCGAGATCGCGCCACGTTCGCCCGCGGAGCGCTACACGCCGGCCGCTGGGTGCAGGGCAAGCAAGGATGGTTTACGATGCGCGACGTGCTCGGAATCGAGTAGGCGTCAGGGATCAGGCGTCAGGGGTCAGCAGGCATCAGGTCCGAAGCCGACTGACGCTTGACCCCTGACCCCTGTCATCGGAGGTAGCCATGAGAACGCGCTTTACGGGCTGTGGTACCGCGCTGGTCACGCCGTTTGCTGCCGACGGCGGCGTGGACGAGGCGCGCGTACGGGCGTTGGCACGACGACAAATCGACGCAGGTATTCACTTCCTGGTGCCGTGTGGCACGACCGGCGAAGTGCCGACGCTGACCTCTGACGAGCGACGCCGCGTGGTGGAGCTGGTGGTCGAGGAGACCGGCGGGCGCGTGCCTGTCGTCGCCGGCGCCGGCGGGTACAACACCGCCGAGGTCGTCGAACAAGCGCGTGACATGCAGCGCGCCGGTGTGGACGGCCTGCTCTCCGTGACACCCTATTACAACAAGCCGACGCCGGACGGCCTCGTCGAGCACTACAAGGCCGTTGCAGGCGCCAGCTCGTTGCCGGTGATTCTCTACAATGTGCCGAGTCGAACCGGTTGCAACATCGATCCTCGAACGCTTGCCCGTCTCGCCGCTATCCCCAACGTCGTTGGCATCAAGGAGTCTTCGGGGAGCCTCTTTCAGATCTCGGAGGTCTGCACTGTGGTACCAGAGGGCTTCATCGTCGTGAGTGGCGATGACCTGTTGACGCTGCCGCTGATGGCCGTTGGGGGGCACGGTGTCATCTCAGTGGCGGCCAACGAGATACCCGCCGAGCTGACACGTCTCGTCGAGCTGTTCGAGCAAGGTCACACGCTCGAGGCGCAGAGACTCCACAAGCGCCTGGTTCCGTTGCTGCTCGGGAACTTCATCGAATCGAATCCCATTCCTGTCAAGCATGTCATGGCGCAGATGGGGCTCCTCGAGGAGCGCTATCGGCTGCCAATGGTGCCGCCGCGTGTCGAGACGCGTGAGAAGCTCGCGCGAATCATCGAAGAGCTCGGCTTGCGGTCCGGCGCGGAGGTGCGAGCATGACCGTTCCAGTGGGGGAGCTTTCTGAGCGCATCACGGCCCTCTGGGCCAAGGGCGCCGAGGCCGATCGTGCAGAGGGGCGCAACGTCTTCGAGGCGCTGCGAGGAGCGCTTTCGGTCGGTGCCGTGCGCGCTGCCGAGCCGGATTCCACATCGCCGACCGGTTGGCGCGTGAACGCGTGGGTGAAGCAAGGCATCTTGTTCGGCTTCCGATTCGGTGTGTCGTCGGACGTGTCGGCCGACCACGGTCGTTTCTCCTTTTTCGACAAGGACACGTTGCCGGTCAAGCGATTCACGCCCGACTGTTGCGTCCGGATCGTGCCGGGTGGCTCGAGCGTCCGCGACGGTGCCTTCGTCGCACGCGGGGTCGTCTGCATGCCGCCCATGTTCATCAACATCGGGGCATGGGTCGGTGAGCGTGCGCTGATCGACTCGCACGTCCTGATTGGCTCGTGCGCGCAGATTGGCCAGCGCGTGCACGTGAGCGCGGGCGCGCAGATCGGTGGTGTCATCGAGCCTGTTGGCGCCATGCCCGTCATCGTGGAAGACGATGTGTTGATCGGCGGGAACACCGGTGTCTACGAAGGGGTGGTGGTGAAAGAGCGCGCGGTCATCGGCGCCGGCACCATCATCACGGGATCGACGCCCATTTACGATCTGCCGAACGCACGCATCATCCGACCCGAGAAAGACCAGCCGCTCGTCGTGCCCCCGTGCGCCGTCGTCGTGCCCGGCGCGCGTGCAGTGACGGCGGAGGCCGGTCGCCAGTGGCAGCTCTCGCTCAGCACGCCGGTCATCGTGAAGTACCGCGACTCGCGCACCGACGCGCGAACGGAGCTCGAGCAGTGGATTCGCTAGACGTCGTGCGCCTGACCACGCAGCTCGTCGACGTCGACACGACGACGGGGCGCGAGGGGGCGCTGGCCGGTTGGCTGAGCGACTATTTGCGCCGCCTTGGATGGTCGGTCAGTGAGCAGGTCGTGAGCGACGATCGCCGAAACATCCTGGCAACGCTCGATCCGCCGCGTGTCGTCTTCTCGACGCACTACGACTGCGTGCCGCCCTTCTTTCCCAGCCGCATCGAGGATGAGCGGCTCTACGGGCGCGGCGCGTGCGACGCGAAAGGTATCCTCGCCGCTCAGGTTGTTGCCGCCGAGCGCCTGCGTTCGGCGGGCGAGCGACGCATCGGTTTGCTGTTCCTGGTGGGGGAGGAGCGCGGCAGCGATGGCGCCATTGCGGCCAACACGCTCGCGGACGGCTGCGCCTTCTTGGTGAATGGAGAGCCAACGGACAACCGATTGGCGGCCGCGACGCGAGGAGCACTGCGCGTGCGCCTCGAGGCGCGGGGCCGTGCAGCTCACTCGTCGCACCCAGAGCTCGGCGAGTCGGCCGTCGAGAAGCTCATCGACGTGCTGGTCCGCCTCCGCAACGCCGAATGGCCACACGACGTCATGCTGGGCCGGACGCACTATACCGTTGGCTTGATCTCCGGAGGGGTCGCACCCAACGTCGTACCGGCATCTGCAGAAGCCGAGATCGTCTTTCGCACGGTGGGGCCGAACGACCAAGTGCGTGACCAGCTGCGGACGCTGGCGGGGAGCGCCGCCGCCGTCCACGACGTGCTCGAGCTCCCCTTGGTGCGCATGGTGACGGTGCCCGGCTTCGAGACCGAGGTCTTTCCGTACAGCACCGACATTCCGTGTCTGACGCGATGGGGGCAGCCGCTGCTCTACGGGCCGGGCTCTGTCCTCGTCGCACACACGGACGAGGAGCACGTCCCAATTCCCGAGCTGCACCGGGCGGTTGACGGGTACCGGCGCATAGCCGCCGCGTTGCTCGAAGGAGGGACGGACTGATCCTCACGGTCAACCCTTCCTCAGGCCCTTCCTCAGGGACTGCACATACGCGACGATCGTCCAAACATCCTCCTTGCTCAACCCTTCCTCCTTGAACGCAGGCATCTTCGGGTCGCTGCGACCGTTCCAGATCTTGTGGAAGACGACGCCGTCGCGGTTACGGGACGCGCGTCGGGAATCCGTCAGGTCGGCAGGCGGGTCGTCCGGATCGGCATCGCTGCCATCCCCTCGTCCCTCTGGGCCGTGGCATCGCCTGCAATTGTCGGCATACAGCTCCTTGCCCTGATCAATGAGCTCTGGCGCTACCGACAGCGGGTTGGTTTCCTTCGATGCACCTTCGGGAATCGTCCAGCCTGCACCGTCGGACTGCGCGACAACGCGTGCGACGAAAGTTACAAGAAATGAAATTACCACGTACGTAATCAGTAACTTGTGTGTTCTTCTCACGCCCATCTCCTACGTGGAGGCCGTACGCATGTTTAGCCCCGCCCCACCGTTCGCTCTCATGCCGCTTCCGTGCCACCCCGCGTACCGATGTTGATCTCAAGTGTTACAGTGAGCCCGTATGACTCGTCAGCCTCTTGCCTATCTGAACCCAGAGTTCCTCGAAAGCGACCAAGCCCGGGCTATTCGCATACTCTCGGAGTACTTCGAGCCGCTCGGTCGTTTCGAGGAAGAGAAGATTCAGGACACGGTTGTCTTCTTCGGCTCGGCGCGGATGCGGAGCCGTGTGTTCGCCGAATCTGCGCGGGATCGCCTGAAAGCACGGTTACACGCACGGGGGCCACGCAGCGAATCTGCGCAGAGCGCACTCGCGCGCGCCGAGCAGGCAGTCGAATGGTCTCGTTACTACGAGGATGCGCGTGAGCTGGCACGCCTGCTGACCGAGTGGACCAGCTCGCTCGACTTCCCGAACCATCGCTTCGTCGTCTGCTCGGGCGGCGGACCCGGCATCATGGAGGCTGCGAATCGCGGCGCGCACGAAGCAGGCGGCAAGACCATCGGTCTCAACATTCGGCTGCCGTTCGAGCAGGGCTCGAACCGTTACATCACCAAGAGCCTGCTCTTCGAGTTCCACTATTTCTTCATGCGTAAGTTCTGGTTCGCCTACCTCGCCAAGGCGCTCGTGGTCTTTCCAGGAGGATTCGGGACGTTCGACGAACTGTTCGAGATTCTCGCCTTGATGCAAACGCGCAAGCTGCGCAAGCGCGTCTTGGTGATGCTCTACGGCAGCGATTACTGGAAAACGGTGGTCGACTTCCAGGCGATGGTGCGACACGGGGCGATTGCGGCAGAGGATGTCAACTTGCTCACGCTGGTGGACGATCCGACCCAGGCTTACGAGACGCTCAAGGCAGAATTGATCGCACAGCACCTGCTGCCACAGATGGCACAGGAGCGGCGAGCGCCTGGTATTGCCAAGACGAGGGCGTGAACGCAGGGGTAAGGGGACTAGGGATCCAGGGATCTAGGGATCTAGGGATCCAGGGATCTAGGGATCTAGGGATCTAGGGGGC
>WHTT01000070.1 GCA_009377605.1 Luteitalea sp. | reverse complement strand
GACCTCTGTCGCCCGCCGCCGCGGAGCTCGTCCGTGAGCGTACCCAAGGAGGCCTGGGACACGTTACGCTCGGTAGCCACAATCATTGACGAAGTCACAGACCTGTCTGACGAGATCAAGGCGCTACGCACCGAGAACCGCGATTTGCGGGATCGAGTGATCCGTCTAGAGACCATCATCGAGGAGGCGCGACGTCATGCTGCAGTCGAGCGCCTTCCGCCCAAGCGTTGATGGGTAGGTGAACTTGATCTGCGCCGGCGAATCACGGCTCCACGCTGAAAGTTACCGCGATCTCGATCTCAGGCTCGACCGGAACGCCATTCAGAAGCGTCGGCGTGTACTGCCATTGATTGACAGCTTCGACCGCGGCGTTTGCCAGCTCCGGATGCGGCGAAGTCAGCACTTCTATAGCGGTGACAGCGCCGCTTGTGTCGATGCGTGCCTTCAACTCGACGCGCCCCTCTATTCCAGACTCCGCGAGGCTTGCGGGGTAGACGGGATCGGCGTTCTTGGTCCTCTTTGGCTGCGTGATCACGCCACCAGCCAAAGCGGAGCCCGAGTCGAGCCTTTCGACGCCACGATTGAGCACCGCATCGTCGCAGGCATGCTCGCTCTCGAGACGCAGTCGCGTGCAGACCATCCACACGAGAGGGTTGAACCAGTACACTGACCGTAGGAGCTCCGCGGTCATCTGCACGAGCCAGTCTCGGCGCCGGATGTGCGCGAGCTCATGAGCCAGGACAACACGGATACGATCGTCCGGCCAATCGCCCGCCGCTGCGGGCAGGATCACTTTTGGTTGGAAGAGTCCCCACGTCACGAGCAGCGACTGGTGATTGCTCTGTAGCAACAGGACGGGGCGGCGCAATCCATACTCACTAACGATGTCTTCCACCAGCTCGACCCACCTGCCGCGCAGAACTCGACGAGACCGTGATGCGAGCCAGGCGAGGCGCGTCAGACCGACGAGCAGCACACCCAGGCTGATCGCCAGACCGGCCATCCATATCTGGCCGAGCAAGCGGCCCGCCGTGGCCATTCGAGCCAGCTCCCACCCTTGTGGCTGAACGGCATTCGACTCTGCCGCTCGCACGGCCACCGAGACGTTCGGCGAGTCCGCGTTCAAAGCCACACGGTCGTCTCTTGCGATCGCGACCTGTGAAGGTGCTGACCACGTATTGGAGCGCAGATGCCACGAAGGCACGACGAGCTGGAGCAACGGCACGACTACCGCACACACGATTGCCACCGACAGCACCCAGTGGCGGACGGCAGCTGACTGCTTCCGGAGGAGTGCCGCGACGAGCAAGGCCGATCCCACGATGAGGGAGACCTTGATCGTGCTCGCCGCGAGGAAGCTTATGGAGATCATCGAGCTCCATCCTTTCGAGCCTTGGCGACGAGGTCGGCAATCCGATCCAGCTCTTGTTCCGACAGCCGCGCTCCCTCGCCGCCGAGCAGCGCGCCAACGACCTTTTCCGTCGACCCATCGAAGAAGGTGTCGACGAGGTGCTTCAACGCGGATCGCCGCGCCGCCCGGCGTGGCACGGCCGGAGAGTAGACATATCGGAGGCCGTGCTCCTCGTGCCGGACGTGGCCCTTTTCCTCCAGCACCCGTAGCTGCGTGCGTACGGTGGAGTAACTTGAATCGCCAGGCAGCTCATCCATGACCTCGGCGGCGGTCGCGCGGCCGCGGCGATAGAGGATGTCCATGATTTGCCGCTCGCGTCGGGCGAGCCCCGTGTGGAATGGCTTCGTCATGTGTTATGCCTATAACTGATATGCGATAAAAATAACACATCCGGATGTGGACGTCAACATGCCCATACCCGGCCAGCACGAAGAAGTCTGGGGCGTGCCGTCTTCGTGCAGGCGGCGAGCCCGAAAGCCGTGGTGTGATTGGTCGTCGAGCCTGGCTACAGGACGCCTCGGCGAGGCGTCCCTACCTTTGGCCCATCAGAAGCGGGTTTGCCGCCGATGGCGACGAGCTCCTGCTCGGTGCGGAAGTACCAGTGGCGATCGACCAGCGCCGGAGAGGCGAGCACGCGGGCACCCAGCCGGTTGACGCGAATCAGCTCGAACTCCGGTCCTGCCCTCAAGACGAACGTCTCACCATCATCGTTCGTAAAGAAGACCTTGTCGTCGACACCGACCGGCGAGGCGGAAAAGCCCTCGCGCTTGGCCGTGCCCAATCGCCCCTGCCAGATGACCTTTCCCGTGGTGGGTTCAAGAGACGTCGCAATGCTCGCCATGTCGTTGACGATGTAGAGACGCTCGCCGTAGAGCAGCGGTGAAGGGACGAAGGGAGAGCCCTTTGGGCTTTCCCACGCGATGTGCGTGTCGGTGATGTCGCCCGTGCCGCCCGGTCTGATCGCTAGCGTTGGCCCGGCCCGTCCAGACGAGCAGAAGATGAGGCCGTGGCCCACCACCGGCGTTGGGATCACCTCGCGCGTGTTGCCGGAGGCGCGCCAGAGCTCTCGCCCGGAAGCGGGGTCGTACGCGATCACGCGCTGCTGGCCGCTGACGATGATCTCGTCACGGTCGCCTGCACGAATCGCGACCGGCGTGCCCCAGCCAACCGTGGCCTCACGTTCCGTTCGCCAGAGCTCGTCGCCGGTCGCCGTTGCAAAGGCCGCGACGAACGCGCCGCCCTCCGATCCCCCGCTGTGATCTTGATAGAGGATCAAGCGATCCTGGTAGAGAAGCGGCGACCCTGCCGTGCCGTGATAGTTGTCGAACGTGCCGAGCGAACGGTGCCAAATCAGCCGTCCGTCGAGATCGAACGCGACGAGTCCCCGGTTACCGAACGAGGCGTAAATGCGCCGGCCGTCGGTCACCGGTGTTGCGGAGGCGTGACTGTTCTTCCGATGCGTGTGCTCGGCAGTTCGGTCTGGGACGATTCCTTCCCAGCGTCGCTTGCCTGTCGACCGCTCGAACGCCAGCATCGACGCCCGGCCGTCCGGGTATGCGGTGGTCAAGAAGATTTGATCGTCCCAGACGATTGGAGACGAGTGGCCGCGTCCGGGGACCGCTGTCCTCCATGCGACGTTCTCCGTTTGCGACCATACATCCGGATAGCCTGTTTCAGCCACCAGGCCTTGCCCGGACGGGCCGCGCCAGCGTGGCCAGAATTTCTGCGCTTCACCTTCCGGTTCGAGCATCGCCACGGCGGCAGGCGGCGGTGGCGCCGTCGTCGCGGTGCGCTCCGCTGCCAGCCAGCACAGGGCCAAGCCTGCGAGCGCTGCGGCCGAGAATCGTGAGTGTCTGGACTGTGTACCCATATGCAACTTGGCCCGCAGAATACCACCAACGCCACACAAAGTGGCCGAGCTCGAGACGCGCGGCGCGCGTTGGAAACCATACCGCACGGTCGCGAGCTGGTATTTGTGGCGCGCCGCTGGACAGCCGAAGGAATAGGATGGCTGTACGAGTCAGGCGAAGCGTAGCCGTCCGCGCTCTTTGGCCTTCCTCGCTTCCTCCTCGCGATTGCGCGGCGGAGCGCTTGTCGTCAGCGACTGGATCAACCGTTCCGCGGCGGCGGTGACCTCGTCAACCGCGCGGTTGAACGCCGCCTCGTTTGCGCGCGACGGCCGTGTCGTGCCGCTCAGTTTCCGTACGAACTGGAGCGCCGACGCGCTGATCTCATCAACCGTTGCCGGAGGCGCGAAGTTAGCCAGCGTTTTGATGTTTCGACACATACATCGACTCCGTACGCACCGTAAGCCCGACCCTCAGGTCGGGCGCTGAAGAGGACCCTATCTGGGGGCCAAGCGAATGACCTGGCCGCCGGCTGGCGCCAGCTCGGCCCGGAGCCTGTCCGCGGCAGAGACCTGGAGCCGCCGGCGCGTCAGTTTCGATGGCTCGTCTGGAGCATCGAGATCGTCGGCGTACACCTCGGCGACGAATTGCCCGGGGCCGAGGAAGTCCAACGGGATGGTCAGCTTCCGCCCGGCGCCGTCGGTCATGCTTCCTACATACCACAGCTCGCCGCTCCGCCGCGCAATCGTGATGTACTGGCCGACGGCCCCGCTCACGACCCGCGTGTCATCCCATGTTGCCGGGATCTCGGCCAGCAGCGCGAGTCCCTGCTGGTGGCGATAGGCCGCCGGGTAATCCGCGACCATCGGCAGGTGGTTCTCGAGCACGACGTAGCTTGCCAGGGCCCGCGCGCGGGTGCCCTGCACCACAGGCGCGATCCGTCGTGGCGTGTAGGCACGCGGCCATACGTGGCGAAACGAGCCTTGGTGAAAGTCGAGCGGGCCTGCCAGCATTCGAACGAACGGCACCGTCAGCTCATGCTTCGGGGAGATACCCTCCGCGTCCCATTTGTTGTACTCGAGATTCATGACCGCCTCGCTCGTGAGCAGGTTCGGGTATGTGCGGCGCAGCCCGGTTGGTTTCGCCGCACCGTGTAACGTCACGGTGAGCCGGTGCTTGGCCGCCAGTTGAATCGCCTCGTGCAGGAACCTGACCATCTCCTGGTCGTCGCGGTTCATGAAGTCCAGCATGACACCCTCGATGCCCCAGCGCTCGTACACGGGAAACGCGGTCTTCATGTGCGCTCTTGCCGCTTCCCAGTGCATCCACAGGCGCAAACGCACGCCGCGTTGGCGCGCGTATTCGATCACCTCTGGGAGGTCGATCTCCGGCACACTTGTCGTGATGTCCGCCCCTTGATACGGGTTGATCGGGCCGTCGTACCAGGCCCGTTCGAGACCGTCCAACGAGTGATACTCGATGCCAGTCTCCGCGCAGAAATCGATGTAGTGCTTCATCGTCTGCGTGTTCAGGCCGCCGCGGAAGCCGGCGTCTCCCAGCTCGTACCCGTTCCACCAGGGAAAGGTCGTCTTACCCGGTTTGATCCACGAGGTGTCTTCGATGACGCTCGGGTCGTTCAGGTTCAAAACCAGGTTCGATTCAATCAAGCGTCCTGGGTCGTCCGCCATCATCAACACACGCCAGGGCGAGACGTGTGGGGCTTTCGCCTTCACCTTGACCCGAGGTTCGTCCGGCCGCGGGGAGAGACGGCTAGTCAGGGCGCCCGGGCGACCGTCGATGGCCGTGACGTACATTGCCGCATAGTCGGTCAGGTTTGCTTCCGTCAGTGCAGTCCAAATTCCGTTCGGATGTTCTAGGAGCAGTGGGAGACCGAGCAGCGCATCTGGCGAGACATCTTTCAGCGGGATGCGTTGATAGCGGACCTCATACGGCGTTGTGAACGTGTCGAGTGGCAAAATGTGGGCTTCGGGCTCGCCGTCGAAGGCAAAGGTGGAGCGCTCCTCGCCGATAGTGAGCGTTGTCATCCCAGGTTGCTCGGGAAACCTGTATCGGAAGGCCACACCATCGTCGTACGCACGAAAGTGGACATCCAGACGCCGATGCGGCGCTGTCCGCTCTTCCAGAGAGATGACCGCCTCGCGGTAGTGATCGCGGGCCATGCTCGACTTGCCCGGATAGACTGGATAACGCATGTCGCCCTGACGGCGCGCAACCTCGACGATCGCGAGATTGCTTCCGAGCGGCTCGCTGTCGACCAGGTCGACGCCCAGCGTGGCACGCCGAATCACCATCGTCCCGCGCCAGGACACGTCGTAGCAGGCCACTCCCGGCTTGCCGGCCACCTCGCACAATCCGACGACGACACGGCTGTTTCCGTTCGGGGAGTCGAGGACGACCGACGCCGTCGAGCTCACGTCAGCCACAGCGTCGACCTGCCTCGATCCCGCTTCAGGCCCCGACCATTGCGCGGCGAGAATCAAGAGCGACAGAACGGCCGCTCTTGTTACGCCTTGCCATACGCGGGCTACCACGATCAGCTCCTTTCACCGCAGCCATGCCGATGCCGGGGGCTGAACTGACTGCGGACGCATGCTATGTTACCCGGACCTGGACTCGCCCCCAACCACGGGCGGTCCCTCGAGAGGCAGGCAATGAAGCCCCATTTCTACGTACTCGTTGTGAGTCTCGTTGTCTCCGCGACACTGGCCATGTCGATGACCGCTGCGGCCCAGGGCCGGTACGCGATCCGACAGTCGAACGACATCGTCGAGTTGCACGACAGCCAGGCGAAGATCAGGGTCTCGGTGCTGAAGACGATGAACAACGCCTATGAGATGGTGGTCAACGGGCAGGACGTAATCCGCAAGACGTTTGCCACGCTGGACGACTTTCGCGCACGTCCTGGCTTGAGCGGGATTCCCTTGCTCTGGCCATATGCGAACCGGCTCGACGAGCAGGCCTTCTACGCCAACGGGCAGAAGTACAGCTTCGACACAGGCCTTGGGAACACGGGCAGCGATGCCATTCCAATTCACGGTTTCGTGCGGAACGCTGTGGAGTGGAGGTTGGTGGAAGCGAAGGCCAATGCAACCGGAGCGACGGTTACGGGCAGGCTCGACTTCTATCGGAACCCCAGATACATGAAACAGTTTCCCTTTGCCCACACGGTGACCATCACATACCGGTTGTTTGATGGCATGTTGGAGGTCAGAGCTCGCCTCGACAATATGAGCAACGAACCGATGCCGGTCGCGCTCGGCTTTCACCCGTACTTCCAGTTGACGGATTCGGATCGTGACGAGTGGAGGCTTTCGATCGGGGCGAAGACCCACTGGCGCCTCGACGACCGAACCATTCCGACCGGCGAGACGCAGCCGATCACCGATATCTTGCCGGATCCCAAGAACGTGGCGGTGAGCGACGTGCGCCTGGATGACATCTTCAGCGATCTCGAGCGTGATGCGGAGGGCCGAAGCCTAGTGAGCCTCATCGGAAAACGACAACGCCTCGACGTGTTGCTCGGTCGAAAATACAAGACCGTGTTGATCCTGGTGCAACCGCCGCGCGACCAGCCTGGTCGAGGGGCTGGTGGTGCTGCCGCGCCTATACTGGCCGCGCAGCAGCGCCGTGGAACCGTGGCGATCGAGCCGATGGCCGGGATCACGAACTCGATGAACCTCGCTCATCGAGGCCTCTACCACGAGCTCCAAAGCGTGCCTCCAGGCGGAGCTTGGGAAGAGAGCTTCTGGCTGCGGCCCAGCGGGTTCTAGCCCTTCGACTCCGCTCAGGGCACGCACGGCGCGTTCGGCGAACGCGCCCGACCATCGTGGTAGGGCCGCCTCGCCGAGGCGGCCGTAATCTCGCCGAGGCGGCCGTTTCTGGTTTCCACGGCTAGACAACGTTTGACAGACAGACCGAGACGATCATGAAGAAACTCACTCTGCTCAGCATCTTTCTGCTATCGCCTTTCGCAACGGTCAACGCCCAGCCCAAGGTTCCGGTGGAACAGTGGACCGGCAAGACGATCCTGCTCATCGGTGCTCACCCGGATGATGACTCGCAATCACACGGCACGCTCTCGCTTCTAAAAGCCAACGGCAACGACGTCCACGTCATGCTCCTGACGCTTGGAAACGTGGGAACGAAGGATCCCGCGCTCTCGCGTATTGCGCTGGCGAAGATCCGCCGCCAGGAAGAGACGAACGCGCTCGCCGAGGTTGGCATTCCTCAGGAGAACTACATCAACCTCGGATACGACGACGGCCGGCTCGAGTACGCGGATCAGGAAGAGGTCATCGAGCGCATTGTCTTCCACATTCGACGCCTTCGCCCGAACGCCGTGATGGCGTTCGACCCCGGCAAGGAGGGGCAGCGCTGGCACAAGTCGGACCACCGCGCCGCTGCCTACCTGGCAGCCGACGCCGCACGTGCGGCCGAGTGGCCCCTGCTCTATACCGGCCACCTCGTCAACCATGGGCTGCAGCCCCATCAGATCGAGGAGTATCTCTTCTACGACAGTGGCGACCCGGATACGTGGGTCGACATCAGCGGGCACGTGGACAAGAAGATCAACGCCGCCACACGCTACACGAGCCAATGGGGACCCGAGGGCCAGAACAAGTATGTTGGCCCGAAGCTGTCAGCGGAGCAGGAGGCACTCGTGAGAGAGCGTCTGCAGCAACGCATGACGCAGCGCGACGGCACGCCGGTCGAAGCGTTTCGGTATCACGAGGGGATTCCAGACATGATAGGCCGCTAAGGAGACGCTCAGGAGCCCGCTTGGAAAGTGTCGCAGTCGGCCACGCGTCCGCTGCTCAGGCCACGGCGCAACCAGGTGGCGCGTTGCTCCGACGATCCGTGCGTCCACGTTTCTGGCGTCACCTCGCCCTGCGACTGGCGCTGCAGGCGGTCGTCGCCGATGGCTGCGGCCGCCGCGAGGCCTTCTTCCACGTCGCCTTCCTCGAGCTGCATGCCGCTCGTTGCCTGCGCCACATGGTGCCCCCACACCCCGGCGAAGCAGTCGGCTTGCAGCTCCTGGCGCACGGACAGTTGATTGGCGTCCACCTCGCTGCTCTGTCTGCGCAGCGTGTCGACGCGCTCAGCGATGCCGAGCAGATTCTGAACGTGATGGCCGACTTCGTGTGCCACCACGTAGGCCTGCGCGAAGTCACCAGGTGCGCCGAATCGCTGCGCGAGGTCACGATAGAAGCTCAGATCGATATAGACCTGTTGATCCGGCGGACAGTAGAAGGGGCCGACAGCCGAGGAGGTCATGCCGCATGCGGAGGACACGGCATCCGAGAACAGCACGAGCCGTGGCTCTGCGTAGCGCTGGCCCATCTCTTGGAAGCGCGCACCCCAGACATCTTCCGTGCTGCCAAGCACCGCCCCAATGAACCGTGACGCCTCGTCGTCCGGCGGGGGAGAGCCGCCGGACGGACCGGTATCGACCTGTGTCGAGGTGGGCGTGCCCTCCCGCAGCAAGGCGAGCGGATCCCCGCCGACGAGATAGCCGACCGCCATGAGCAGCACAAGACCGCCGAGGCCTACGCCGCCGGCGCGTCCACCCATGGCAACGCGCCGGCCGCGGCGGTCCTCGACGTTCTCACTCCGGCGTTGTCGCTGCCATCGCATGGGCGCGCTCCTGGTGTCGTGCCGACGGGAGACATTCTACCCGGTCATGGGCCTCCCGGCTCATTTTTGCGCCCGCCTCACGGGGCGCTTCCAGCCGCCTCCTCCCGGTGAGGCCGGCGAATCCATGAAAGGCCGACGTAAATCTCATGAAAGTTGACGCCGGGGTTGATTGGCAGGCGGCTGGCGTTGGAGACGTGGTCGAAGCGATAGCCGATCATCAGGCCAACACGCTCGCTGACCGCAAACCAGGCTCCAATCCCCGCCTTGCTCGAGAAATTGAAGCGTGTTGTGCCTTCTGGGATTGGATGGTCGGTCCGTGTGACGCCGGAGAGTGCCTCGATATACGGTTGTGCATGTCGCGAGCCGACGAAGCGCCAACGAAGAAACAGCGGCGATGCCCCAAAGCCAAGCGCGGCTTGGTCTTGCACAGCGCGCAACAGCGGCACGATCTCGAAGCCCATTTGAAGCTGTCCGCGCAGCGGCCAGAACCCGTGTGGCGCCGTGAGCACGCGGCTCCACTGGAACGCGGACAGGGCGACGCGGGTCGCGGGCGCCGGACCTGCGACATCGTCGAAGACACCACGTAAGTCCGTGCGGCCCCCGCCGCCAAGGATGGACCACTCACTCGAGCCGTCCGGCAGGCCCTCCGACTCCCAACCCTCGTCCTCGACGCCCTGTGCCGGCGTCGGTACGCCACTTGGCGCTCCCAGCGGCGCATCCGGCTGGGCGGCCACCTTCTGAGCCAGCAATAGCAAGATGATTGTCATGACGAAGCGCACGGACCATCCCCCATGGTGACGTCAACATTGAAACCGTCTTTGAGTCTAGCTGGTTCTGGACGGCAGCGTTCCTGACACTCACTACGGCCATTGTTTCGCACGGGGGCCAATCAGCTACTGAACTTTTGTGTCTCGGCGATGCCCGCTCCCTCGCGGATCACGACGAGCTGGTCTGCGGCGACGTTGGGGATCTTCTCCGTCTCGCCGGTGGGCCACCGAATCGTCAGGTCTGCGGAGGTTTCGGCGCCAAACCCGAAGTGCAAGCGGCGATCGTTGGCGGAGTAGAAGCTCGATTGGGCCGTGACTTCCTGCGCTTGAGTGCGGCGTCCGTAGCGCGCGGTCACGCGCGCGCCGATCGCGCTGCGGTTCGACTTGACGCCCACGAGAAGCACTTTCAGCCAATGGCCATTGCCGGAGAGGTCGTTGCGCAGCAGCGACGGTGGCTCGTTCATGTTCATCACGAGGATGTCCACGTCGCCGTCGTTGTCGAAGTCGCCGAAGGCGCAGCCACGGCTGCTGTGCGCCGCTGCGATCCCGCTCCCCGCTTCCTCAATCAATTCCTCGAACCTGCCGTCGCCCAGGTTGCGGAACACCAAGCGAGGTGTGCGGAACGGGTAGTCCGGCAGCTTTCGCTCCACCTCCGGATAGACGCTGCCGGTCACCACGAACAGGTCAGGGAAGCCGTCGTTGTCCAGGTCGATCATCCCCGTGCCCCAGGCCACGTACCGCGTTTCCACGCCGATGCCGGCGCGGATGGTGACATCGTTGAAGTAGCCCTTCCCGTCGTTGGCGTACAGGACGTTCGTATCATCGGAGAAGTGCGTCTTGAAGATATCCAGGTTGCCGTCGAGGTCGTAGTCGCCGATACCGACGCCCATGCCGGCCTGTTCCATGCCATCTTCGCTGAGCGCCACACCGCGCTCCAGACCCTCCTCGCGAAACGTGCCATCGTGTTGGTTGCGGAAGAGCCAGCTCGGTGTCGAGTCGCACGCGACGTAGATGTCGGGCCAGCCGTCGTTGTCGTAGTCCGCCGCCACAGCGGTCATGGGATAGGATCCCGCCGCCGCCGCAACGCCAGATTGCTTGCTCACGTCGCTGAACGTGCCGTCGCCATTGTTGTGGAACAACTGCACGAATCCCGTGGGGAGCCCGCGAGGACCGCAGTTCACGGGCACGCCCTTCCAGCGGCAGTCGGTGTTCTCGCCCGGTTTTGGCAGCTCTTCGAGTGTGGTGTCGAGATAGCTGGCGACGAAGAGATCCAGGTGGCCGTCACGATCGTAGTCCACCCACGTGCACCCGGACCCGTAGCGCACGGCGTCCTGGCGCAGGCCGGCCTTCTCGGTCACATCCGTAAACGTGCCATCGCCGTTGTTGTGGTAGAGCACGTTGTGGCCGTAATACGTGACGAAGAGGTCGTCGAAGCCGTCATTGTCGTAATCGCCTACCGTGACCGCCGACGCCCAACCCGTGCGTGTCAGCCCCGCGTTCTCGGTGACGTCCGTGAACGTGCCGTCGCGATTGTTCTTGTACAGGCGATTGGTCGTGCCCGGCGGCGCGTCTTCTAGACGAGTGCCATTCAGTACGAACAGGTCGAGCCAGCCATCGTTGTCGTAGTCGAGAAATGCGACTCCGCAACCGACCACCTCGAGGATGTAGCTCTTCGTGTCGATGCCGCCATACACGATGGGCTGGGTGAGACCTGCCTGCTTGGCAATGTCGGTGAAGCGCGCCAGGACGGGACGGCCGGAAGGCTTGCCGCGCGGCTGCGGCTTGACGCCGCGCGTGGAGACGCCCTGTCCCAGGATCCCGGCGGCCTCGACCGACCGTCCGGGATGGCTGAGCGCGGCGCTGGCGGGCCAGGCCAGGAGTGCGAACATGGTGCGACGAGAGATCATGAGCGTTGTGAGTTGTGAGTTGTGAGTCGTGAGTTTTGAGTTACCGGCCGCCTCGGTGAGGACGGCCCTACCATCGCCTGCGGGCGAGGCGGCCTACCGTTGTCTACGGTAGGGCGCGTTCGCCGAATGCGCCGTGCTCTCGGTCTTGCCCGGAGGCTGTCGAACCCGCCGGCTCGGTTGCGACCAAGGTTCGTCCGGCCTCGACATCGTCGAATGTCTGGACGATGCCAGACGGCCAGCGGATCTCGACGCGCTTGGCCGTGGCATCGTTGCCGAGGCCGACCAGGAGCCGCTTGTCGCTGGCCGAGAGGTACCCGACCGCCGTCTTGATGGTGAAGTGCTGAGTCAACCCAGATGCGGATACCACCGTCACCCGGCATCCGATCCCATCGCGGTTGGACTTCTTGCCAACCGTTCGGATCTCGAGCCAGTGCCGGCGATTCCCGCCGTCATTCCTGAGCACGAACGCCCTTTGGCCCACGTTGCCGACCACCACGTCGATGTCCCCGTCATTGTCCAGGTCGCCGAAGGCGGCGCCGCGACCAGCCCAGTCTTGTTGAAAGACCTTGCCGGGCTCCACCCTGACGAAGCGTCCGGACTCATTGCGGAGCAACAGCGGCGGCTGCAGGTATCTCAGATTGGGTGAAGTCTTCTCGATTGTATCCATCACGTGTGACTGCGCCACGAAGATATCCTTCCAGCCATCGTTGTCATAGTCGAAAAAGCGCGTGCTCCAGCCCGAGAAGAGCTGCGTGGCGCCGCCGACGCCGGTCGTGTGCGTGACATCCCGGAAGCTGCCGTCTCCATTGTGGCGGAACAGCCGGTAGCGCTCGTTCGACAGATCCGTGACGAAGATGTCTGGATGACCGTCGTTGTCGTAGTCGGCAGAGTCCACACCCATCCCGGCGAACGTTCGCCCCTCCTCATTGAAGCCCACTCCTGCCAGCAAGCCGATTTCCGTGAACGTGCCGTCGCCGTTGTTCTCGAAGAGAAACGACTGCACGGAGTCGTTGGCCACGTATATATCCACGAAGCCGTCATTGTTGTAGTCGGCGAACGAGACGCCGAGGCCCTTGCCGATGGCGTCCGCAATCCCGGCCTTCGAGGAGACGTCTGCAAAGGTGCCATCGCCGTTGTTGTGATACAGGATGTTGCTGACACCCTCGTAGTTGTCGGGATGACAGTAGGCGCGGTATCCCTGCTTCTTTTCGCCGCAGTAGCCGTTGTTCTGGAACGTCCAATCCACGTAGCGCGTCACAAAAAGATCGAGCGCCCCGTCGTTGTCGTAATCGAAGAATCCGGCGCTCGCGCTCCACCCGCTGGCGGCAACGCCGGCGCGCTTGGTGACATCGGTGAAGGTGCCATCGCCGTCGTTGCGGTAGAGGGTGTTGCCGTCGTAATTGGTGATGTAGAGATCTTGGAAGCCGTCGTTGTCGTAATCGCCCACGGCGACGCCCATACCGTAGTAGCCCTGCGGCATGCCGGTGAGACCGGCGCTCTGCGACTCATCGGTAAAGGTGCCATCCTCGTTTTGATGGTACAGCCGGTTCCAGAATTGCCGGTCCGCTTTGTCGGGGCGCTTGCCGGGCGGCTGTGCGTCGTCGATCCTCGCGCCGTTCGTGAAGAAGACGTCCAGACGGCCATCATTGTCGTAATCCAGCAGCGCCACACCGCCGCCCATGGTCTCGATGAGGTACTTGTTCGACGTGGCCGAGCTCTCGTGGGTGAAGTCGATGCCGAGCTTCTGCGTGACGTCGGTGAACTGAATATCCGGCAAAGGTAGGGCGCGCTCGCCGAGCGCGCCGTGCAGCGAACCGCCCGGCGGCGCGTCTCCACCCAAGGTGCCCTCGGCGAGAATCAAGATCAACCCACACGCCAACGCCCACGCCCGCATCTAGCTGTCTCCAATGGTCCGCACGAAGGTAGGGCGCATTCGCCGACCTGTCCGCCGTAGCGCGGAGCGCGAAGGCGCGAACGCGCCGTGGTCGCGGTTTCTCCAACGGCCGCCTCGGCGAGGCGGGCCCTACCCGGGGCGCCCTACCCGGGGCGCCCTACCCAATGATCCCCTTGGTCTCCCGGATGGTGAGCCTCCGATTCCCGGGCAGATCCTTGAGCGTTTCCTTCTCACCGGACGGCCAGCTGATCTCCACCAGATCCGCTTTGCTCGCACGGCCCAGCCCGAAGTGGAGACGAAGGTCATTCTGTGAATAGTAGCTCGAACCGCTCATGACTTCGGCGATCTGGCTCCGCTCGCCGCTGGTGACCTTCACGCGCGCGCCGATGGCCGAGCGATTCGAGCGGGTACCGACGCATTTGATCGAGATCCAATGGTTCTCGTTCCCG
Organism: Luteitalea sp.; assembly: GCA_009377605.1. Classification (NCBI taxonomy): domain Bacteria; kingdom Pseudomonadati; phylum Acidobacteriota; class Vicinamibacteria; order Vicinamibacterales; family Vicinamibacteraceae; genus Luteitalea; species Luteitalea sp. Next base: position 19,671 of record WHTT01000070.1, on the reverse strand, counting down.
CCGTCGTTGCGCAGCAGCGTCGGCGGTCCATCCAGGTTGTTCACGATCACGTCCAGGTCGCCGTCGTTGCCGAAATCGCCGAACGCACAACCGCGACCGAGGTTGGCTGCGCGGATTGCCGCGCCAGCGCTCGCGGACACGTCACGGAAGCGGCCGTCGCCCAGATTGCGGTAGAGCACCTTCGGCTGCCGGTACGTGATGTGCAGCTTGCGATCGGCGAGCTGCGCGTACACGTGGCCATTGGCGACGAAGATGTCCTTCCAACCGTCGTTGTCGAAGTCGAAGAAGTCCACGCCGAAGCCAAGGTACTGTTGATTGACGCCGAGGCCGGCCCGGATGCTGGCATCCTCGAACGCGTCCCCGTAGTTTCGATACAGCGTGGTTACCTGCTCGGAGAAGTTCGTCCGCACGATATCCAGCCAGCCGTCACCGTCGTAGTCGGCCACGCCCACGCCCATGCCAGACAGCGCGACGCCGTGCTCATCGAGCGCGCAGCCGGCAGGCACCGCAATCTCGCGGAACGTGCTGTCATGATTGTTGCGATACAGCAGGCTGGGCGCGCTGTCGCAGGCCACGTAGATGTCTGGCCATCCGTCGTTGTCGAAGTCCGCCGCTGCGGCTCCCATTCCGTAAGAGCCGGTCGGCCGCCAGTTGCTCGGAACGAACACCATGGAGGAGGGCCCGCGTGGATGCGCGATGCCAGAGGCTTCCGAGACGTCGACGAACGTGCCATCCCCGCGGTTGCGATAGAGGATGTTCGTCCCGCCGGCAAATCCGAGCGGCCCGCAGGGAACCGGAATGTCATTGTAGTTACAGTAGGCCGACTCGCCCGGCCGGGGCGCCTTCGCCGGGTCGAAGTTCACGTAGTTGGCGACGAACAAGTCCAGATGACCGTCACGGTCGTAATCCAGGAAGCAGCAGCCTGCGCCCCAACGGTCTCCCGATCCCGCGACCCCGGCCTTTTCGGAGACGTCCGTAAACGTGCCGTCGCCGTTGTTGTGGTAGAGCACATTGTGCCCCCAGTACGAGACGAACAGATCGTCGAAGCCGTCGTTGTCGTAATCGCCGACGCAACACCCCTGGCCCCAGCCCGAGTGCGTGAAGCCGGCCCTTTCTGTGACGTCGGTGAAGGTGCCGTCGCGGTTATTGTGAAACAGGTAACTGGTAGGCTTGCTGTCCCGCACCTTCGGGTCGAGGCTGCTTCCGTTCACGAGAAAGATGTCGAGCCAGCCATCATGGTCGTAGTCGAAGAACGCCGCGCCACAGCCCATTTCCTCCAGCAGGAACTGCTTGTCGTCTGGGCTGCCGGAAACGTTCACCGCGTGCGACAGGCCAGCCGCGGCCGTGACGTCCGTGAACAGGACACCGCCCTCGTCTCGCCGACGTGTCCGGCGAAGCCCGAAGGGCGGAGGCGGAAGCGCGAAGCGCGAACGCGGACCGGCGAGACTATGGCGTACTCCCAGTCCGGGCATGAGCGCCGCGGCCGAGCCCAGGATCTGCAGGAAGCGCCGACGCGATGGGGCGCCGCTGAAACGGCGACTCAACGCTGGCCCCCCGGCGGCCGCGGCCGTGCCTCGGCATCGTCGGCGCTGCGCCGCATTTTTTCCAGCTTGGCCGTCTCTTGGCTGAGGCGCTTGAACGACTCCAGCGCCTTCTGGCTTTCGTCCATCTTGCCGAGGCGGCGATAGACACCCGCCAGAACGTAATAGTAAGAGGACGCTCGCGGATTGAGGGAAATGGCTCGGTTCAGCGACTCGACCGCCTCGTCTAGTCGCTTCTCCCGCTCGTCTGCCTTCGCCTTTTGAAACCATGCCGGATGAGACTTGGGGTCGATTTCCAGCGCCCGCCGGGCGTATTCGAGCGCCTTTGTCGGATTGCCGGTCCGGTTGTAGTGGGCGCTCAGGTTCACGTGGGCCGAGGTGAAGCTGCCACCTTGTCCCTCGCTCAGCGCGATGGCCTTTTCATAGGTTGTGACCGCGACTGCCTCGTCTCCCAACGCTTCCAACGCGAACCCGAGGCCATCCAGCGCCTCGACGTACGATGGATCCATTCGAACGGCCGCCTCGAATGCTTTTCGCGCAGGCTCCCAGTTATCCTGAATCGAGAACAGCTTGCCAAGGTTGTAGTGCAGCTCGGCGGAGTCTGGTGCGTAGCGGATGCCCTGCTCGAACTCGACACGCGCCTCTTCGAATCTCCCGATGATCATCAGATTGCGGCCGAGGATCTTGTGCGCCTCTGCGTTCTCGACATCGAGCTCGAGCGACTGCGCCAACGCCTTGATGGATGCACCGATCTTCTGCTGGGCGAAGAGGCTGTAGCCGAGCGCATACCACCCCCAGGAAGACTTCGGGCGTTCCTTCACGTACTCGGCCAGCAACGGCGCGACCTCCTCGTACTTCCCTTCGCGAATGTAGCCTTCGAGCTCCGACATCCGCTTGGGGTCGTCCGGGTAGGAACGCCTTGCCGAGGCGTCCGGACCGGTGGTGGCGTCGGCGACCGTGCTCGTCAAGCTTTCGAGGCGCTCCTTTGCAGACAGGTCGGCAGGATTGAGCTCTAGGGCTTTCCGGTACGCGGCGGAAGCCTCTTCGGTGTTGCCTTGCTTCTCCAACACGGCTCCGAGATAGCGCTGCGCTTCGGAAGACTTGGGTTGGAGTCGGATCGCTCGACGGAACGTAGCCGCCGCTTGCTCCAGATCGCCCTGTTCCAACGCAGCGCGGCCCTCGGCGATGTCCAAATTTGCAGTCTGGCTGCGATTGTCAGCGGCGACCAGCTTGCGGCCCTTCTCGAGCGCCGCCGTCGCTTCCTCCTTACGTCCCGCCCGCGCCAGGGCCAGGCCACGTTGATAGTGGGCTTCGCCATTCTCTGGCTCCAGCCGACTCGCTTCCTCGAGCGTCTCGAGTGCTTCGGTGACCTTGCCGTCCCGGAGCAGCGCTTTGCCCAGGGCCACATGGGCGCGAGCGAACTTCGGGTCGAGCGCGATGGCCTTCTGCAACTGCTCGATCTCTTTCGCAGGGCCACGCGTAGGACTGGCACCGTATGCCGTCGCAAGATTGAAACGCGCCTTGACCGAGTTGGGCGCCAGCGCCACCGCCTTCTCCAGCTCGCCGATGGCCTGTTCAGCGTCGGTCGGTGTGAGCGCTGCGCCCAGGTTGGTGCGCGCCTCCGCGTAATTCGGGCTGATCCGCACCGCCTCACGGAGCGCTGCGATGCCGGCATTGTCGTCGCCCGATTGGATCAGCACGAGCCCCAGGTTGTTGTGCGCTTCCGCGAAGTCCGGACGCAGTCGGATGGCTTCGCGGAACGCCGCCGCCACGTCGTTGCTGCCAGCTCCGGCTTGGCCGAGCAGAAGCCCCAGGACGTTGTGTGCCTCCGCCTGTTTCGGGTTGTCGACGAGCGCTTGGCGAAGGCCGGCGATGGCACGTTCCCAGTCGGGCGTGGGACGCGCTGGGGACGGGAGATTCAGGCCGGCGTGAAGCTGTCCCAGCGCCTTCTCGAGCTCACCTGCGCCCAGATATGTGATACCGAGGTCGACGTAGATGGCGGCGGTCGGCGGCAATAGGGCGATGGCGCGCTGCAGGCTCGCTCGCGCAGCCGCAAAATCACCCGTTTCGCGGAGTACCGTTCCGAGAAAGGCGTGGCTCGCGCCGGCGGCGGGATTGAGCTCGACGCTTTTCTGGAGCTCGCTCAGGGCCCTCTCTCTGGAGGCGCTGTACCACAGCGCCACGCCCAGATTGTAGTGCGCGTCGCCAAACTTGGGCCGGAGCGCAACCGCCTTTTCCAAGTGCGTGATTGCGTCATCCAGATCCCCCTGCTGGCCGAGAATGTAGCCCAGCAGGTTGCGCGCTTCCGCGTGCTCCTCGTCTAGGTCGAGCGCCTTGGTCAGCTGCTCGCGCGCCGCGCTCAGATCACCGCGCCCCGCCGCTGTCTCCGCCTCCTTGTACACATCGTCTGCAGCGCTCGTCACCGAGGGACGCGGCTCTCGCATGGCAGCGTTCTGCTGCTTCAAGGCAACGCCCAGCCCATAGTAGCCTTCGCGCAGCTCCGGCTCGATCTCGATCGCCTTCTCGAACGATGCGATGGCGCCTGCGAGATCACCACTCTGGCGCAGCGTCTGCGCGAGCTCGTAGTGACTGCCGGCGTTGTTCGCGTCGGCGTCGGCGACATGCCGCAGATGCTTCAGCGCGCCTTCGAGATCCCCCGTGTCGCGCAGGGCCATGCCCAAGTTCAGATGCGCAGCCAAGCTATTCGGCTCCAATGCGAGCGCTTTCTGAAAAATCTCTACGGCTTCATCAGCCTTGCCGCTCTTGGCCAGCGCTGTGCCCAGGTTGCTGTAGGCCCGCCCATGCTTCGGATCCAAGGCGATCGCTTTTCGGAGCTCCGCAATGCCACGGGGCAGATCCGCTTTCTCCAAGAGGGCAACCCCAAGCCAGTTGTGTGCCTCCGCAGAGTCTGGGTCCACTTTGACGGCCTGCTGGAACGTCTTCACGGCGCGCGCATAGTCATCGCGGTTCCAATACACGAGCCCGAGGGCGACGTAGAGCTTGGCGTCATTCGGATCGCGCTTGATCGCGGCTTCCAGCTCGCTTACGGACACAGCCTTCTTGCCCGCCTTTTCTGCGTCAGCGGGCGCTGCCTCTTGTGCCACGGCAGGCACCGCCAAGCCCAGCACGAGGAACATCACGACCGATGCGGCGAGTGGCCAGCAGCGGACAGAGGATGGTCGTGATGGTGCCGTTTCGTAATCCTTCATCGATCGGGGTCCAAGATGCGAAGCTGCAAGCGCGACGTGGCTTGGTCTTCCTTGCGGAGAGACTTCGCCAGCTCGAGCTGCTCGTTCGCCTCTTCCTTCCTACCCATCCGCGCCAGGAGCAGACCCAACTGGTAGTTGGCCTTCACGGACTTCGGATCGAGACCGACCGCTCGCCGCAGGTTGATCTCGGCCTCGCGGTACCGGCGGGCACCCATGAGGAGCTCCCCCAAGACCTCGCGGGATGGCCCGTGATCGGGATAGCGCTGGAGCAGTCTCTCGAAGGTCTCGATGGCCTCGCTATCGCGGCCTTGGTCTCTGTCGACGAGCGCAAGGTAATGGTAGGACGCGAGCTGTTTTGGCTGCAACCGAATGCTCTCGCGCAAGTGCTCGGCGGCCTCGTCTAGACGACCCCGGATATACAGGACCGATCCCAGCCCATACTGAACCTGCGGGTCGTCTGGCTGCTTCTCGACAAGGCGCTCGAGCAAGCCTTGGGCTGCCTCGAACTGCTTCTTGCCAACCTTCGCGGCGGCAAGCGTGTACTGATATGCCGCCTCGTCTGGCTTCAGGCGTGCCGCCTTGTCCAACGCCGGCTCGGCGTCCTCCAGCAGGTCCATCTTCAGACAGACGCGACCAAAGCCGAGCAGAATCTCAGGATTGTCTGGCTTGACCTTCCTGGCTCGAATCCAGTAGGAAAGCGAGCGTTCCAGCTCGCCCTGCCGCTCTGCGATGCTGGCTGCCTGCTGCAGCGCAGCCAGCGAATCGGGCCTCAGCTCGAGTGCCTTGTCGTAGGCCTCCAACGCTCGCGCAGGCTCCTTGTTGAGCAGGTACGCGCCAGCGAGATTGAACGCCAGCTCGTACGACGATGGGCCAGCCTCGCTGGCGCGCTCGAGGGTCGTGATGGATTCAGAGACGAGGCCCTCTTGTACGAGCAGTAGACCGAGCTTGATGGACAACTCTTGAGGAACGTTGGCAAGACGCGCCCAATCCTCCAATAGCTCCCTTGCGGCGGTCTGATTCCCCGTCTTCAAGTAGTTGGTGGCGAGGAGGAGCAGACCGTCGGGCGATTGTTTGAGGGCTGGCAGCACGGGCGCGGCCAGCTTCAACGAGCGCTCGTAGTCGCCGTTCTCCGTCGCCGAGACCGCCAGCGCAAGCCTCGCGGTCGCATTCGAGGGATCCAGCTCCAAAACCCGCTCGAACAGCCCGAGCGTCAGCTCTGGCTTGCCTTGAACGGTGTAGACCTGCGCAAGGCTGAGATGCGCACCCGCCAGGCGGGGCTCGAGCTCGATGGCTTTCTGGAGGAAGTCGGCGCTTTCGTCGAGTCGCTTCTGTTGAAACCGAATCGCACCGAGCACGGAGTAGGCGGCGGCGCTCGTCTCTGGATCGGCGAGCGCCAGCCGCGCCTGCTGCTCCGCCTCGTCTAGCCGACCCTCTTGGGCGAGCCATGCCGCCTTTTGCAGGGCCTCGCGCGAGTCCGCGCTTGCGATGGAGGCAACCACGAAGGACAGCACTAGGCCCACCACGCTGGTCCTCACCACGAAGGATCTCACCACGAAGAGCACCAAGATCACGTTAAACCACGAAGGACACGAAGATCACGAAGAAAACAACAGTCTTCTTCGTGCCCTTCGTGTCCTTCGTGATTGAGGTAGGGCGCGCTCGCCGGGCGCGCCGTCACGGCCGCCTCGGCGAGGCGGCCCTACCTAGAAATCGTACCTGACAGCGAGCTGAACCGACCGCGGCTGGTTGCACTGCGCAATGACCTGACCGAAGGCACCTGAGCTCCAGTCCGTGTTCGGATTGCACCACAACGTCCGGTTGAACAGATTACCGATCTGGGCTTGGAACCGTAATGTTCCCGGGTTGCGCAGCCGGAACTCCTTGAAGAAACTGATGTCTTCACTGAAGTTGGTGAATCCTCTCACCGTCCCGTCGCGTTCAGGCGCGTTGCCGAACTGAAGCGGACCTGGATCTTCCCACGCGTCCCTGTTGAAGTAGTTGTCGGTGTCTGGATCGAAGCCACCGCTTGCCGCCACGCCGTCGACACCAGCCACGCGATTGGGCCGCTTCTGGTCGGTGAAGAGGAAGGGCCCGAGATCGTTGGCCATGGTGATCAGAAGCGGCCGCCCACTTTCGTAGCGGAACGTCCCGCTCACATTCCAGCCCCCCAGAAGTGCCCTGGCGAGACCCGACTGCCAGCGTTCGCCGCCAGGCACCTCCCACGTGAAGCCCGTCAGGAAGATATGCGGCACATCATCAGCGCTCCGGATCCGCGGAAGCGTATCAGCGGGATTCTGAATGCCTGCGTTGGCGCCGTTGTTCCCCTGGGCACTCTCCGCGCCGTTGTTCTCCAGCCTGGAATAGGTGTATCCCACGCGGAACTGGAGGCCTTGAGAGAGACGCTGGTTCAGGACGAGCTCCAGGGCATGGTACTGACTCTCTCCGGTGGGGACGCCGCGCCACTGGACTTCCTGGTACTGGGGATAACGCCGCAGCGCCTGCGCCACGGTCCCGGTGAAGCCAGGATAGGGCGGACTGATCCCCGCGTCGCGCGCCGTGTCCGAGTTGATGTCGGCGCCCAGAACCGCCGACCCCAAGCTCAGCACCGACGGATCGTTCATGTTGCCATCCACCCCGAGCGTCCGCCAGTGATGGTTCAAGCGGGTCCCGCGGTTGCCGATATACGAAACGTCCAACATCATGTTGTTGGTGAGCTGCCGCTGAACCGACAGTGACCAGTTCTGGAAGCGCGGTAGGGTCAGCCCGTCCGGCGTGACAGCAAGCACGTTCGCGTCGTTGGAAAAGGCTGGATCGATGAACGGTGGCTCCGTCACCTCATCTTCTGGGAACCCTTCATCCAGATGGAACACTGCCTCGCGGCCGGCGGTGGTGTTCGAGGCCAGCGCGTTCTCCTGGAACCCGAGCGTGGGTTGTCCGACGAACTGGTCGAAGGCGACGCCGGCGTAGTAAATCCCATAACCTCCGCGAATGGCGGTCCGGTCGTCGAGTCGATAGGCGGCGCCCACGCGCGGGCCCCACGCATCGAGCGGCGGATCCTCGAAGGTGCGCGTTCCGGCACGACCCTCGCCGCTTCCGGCAAAAATCAGCGCCCCCGGAGTGTTTCCCGCGGCAGGATTGGGTACCGTCGGATCAAAAGTGGAGTACTGATCGGAGCCCTCCGTGCGCGCGAACTGGTAGTCGAAGCGCAGCCCGAGGGTCAGCGTCAGCCGGTCGGTGAGCTTGAGCTCGTCGTTGATCCAGGCCGCCGTGTATGCCTCGTAGAAGGTGGGCTCGGCGCGGATGACCTGGTTGGACTGATGCACTTGGCCGAGCAGGAACGATGCAAAGGGATCGCCGGTCTGCGTGAGGGAATTTCCGGAAGCATCCCAAGTGCCGGTTCCAAGGCGATTGAAGTCGAAGTTGCCGCCAGCGCCACCGACGCCCCAGCCGCGGAACGGGAACTCGTGATGGCGGTACTCGAAGCCCGTCTTGATGGTATGCCGCCCCTTGACCCACGTCAGGTCGTTCGAGAACTGCCAGCGGTTGTTCACCAGGAAGCCGAAGTCTGGCCAACTGAGGCCGACGGTGTTGTAGGGGATATTGCCAGCGAAGTTCATCTGCGGCGGTCCGGCGTTGGTCTCCAGAATGCCGCCGTTGCTCTCCCCCCAGAAGCGCTGCGTCCACCCCGCACCTGCTGAGAGGGAGTTGCCTCCCATGAACCAGCGGTCGTAAGCGACGGTGGTGTGATTGAGCAGGTTGTCGTTGATGATCCAGTCGAACTGCTGGTGTGCGTGCTGCGTGGAAATGCGTTGGAAGAAGCCCTCGCCGACGTAGTCGTCGTTCTGTCCGGATTCCGTTTCGCCGTCGAACTCCACGTCACAGCCGTCGGCCCCGCCGCAGTTCCGGATGGAGGGGCGGTGGTTCCAGTAGAAGCTGTGACTCGCCCGGAAGTTTGGTGTAAAGCTGTGATCCACGCGGAACATGATGTTCCGCGCATCCAGCTCCCAGGTCTGGTCGCCCGCGTCGTTGCCCGCCACGTTGTCCTGCAGACCTGGGCGGTCGGGCGAGACCATGAGCGGGACAATCTGCGAGGCAACCTGGCTCCCGAGAGGATCATCCGCGGGAAGGATGTTGCCCGGATACGGATCCCGTACCGGGATGCCGTCGACGAGGCGCGTCGTGGCCGGATTGAAGATTTGCCCCTCCATGATGGGCCGCCCCAACACGTCCGTGCCGGTTTGCACGCCGGTCAGCATCGCGCTGAAGTCGCCTTGTTTGAACGCGTCGATGGGCGTGGTGTTGGTGAACCCGGGCAGCACGCCGCTGCGAAGCCTCGTGTAGTCGATGTTGGTGAAGAAGAAGGTCTTGTTGTGACCGTCGTACAGCCCCGGAATGACGAAGGGCCCGCCCAACGTGAACCCGTAGTTGTTGTTGCTGACTGGCGTCTTACCCGCGCCGATTGCCGGCTCGTCGTTGAACCGGTCATCGGCAAAGTATCCGTACACGCTTCCGCGCAGCGTGTTGGTGCCCGACTTGGACGTGTACTCGATAAAGCCGCCGCTGGTGTGCCCGTACTGCGCCGAATAGGTCGAGCTGATGACGTTCACCTCCTGGACGGCTTCCACGGGCGGCGTGCTCTCGTGGCTCTGCTGGTGTCCGACGGCGTAGCCAAACGCCGCTCCGTCGAAGAAGTTCTCCGTCGCCATCGTCTGGCCGCCGTTGATGCGGGAGTTGAACTGACTCCCCCGGAACATCGGATCGCCGTTCGGCGTCATCGGCACGTACCCCGGCTGGATTTGAAGCACGGACTCGGCAAGGCGAACGTCTGCGGCGGTGATGATGGGGAGGTCCTCGTAATACTTCTGGTTGATCGTGTGGCTCACGTCCGGTGTGGTGACGTTGAGCTCTCCGGGCCCGGCCGTCACCTCGACGGTTTCGGTGATCGCGCCCAGCTCTAGCGTGATGTCCTGCCGGGTGACGGCGGCGCCTTGCACCAGGATGCCGGACGTCGTGGCCGTCCTGAAGCCTTCGATTTCGACCGTGACCGTGTACGTGCCCAGGACCAGCGGGGGAGTGCTATACGCGCCGGCACTGTTGGTCACAAGCACGGTCTCGACCCCTGTGCCTTCATTGAGGACCGTGACGGTTGCTCCCGGAATGGCGGAGCCGTCGGGGTCGGTCACCACGCCCGAAATGATTGCCCTGTCAGATCGTTGGGCCAGAGCTAGGCCGTTGAGGCAAAGACAGACAACTACAACGTGGAGTCCTACAAGGTACTTCCTCGTCACGTGAACCTCCCGGCGGCGCCTGCCCGGAGCTCGGCGTCTCGGTTACGCCGAGCGACCCGCCCCCATTCTCCCTATGAATCGCTGCCCCATTGGTTGCGCACACGTCGTTACACGGCCGGCCAGGCAACACCGCCGCCAAGCCGCATCACTCCAACAGGATGAGCGAAAATGTGATCGTAAACGTTCACGGTGTTTTACCTCCAAGGCCGGATCCCTGTCAAGCGGAAAGGAACCAGCGACTCGGCCGCCGTGAAAGGTGCCCGTTTCACTTGTGATCGGTCTAGCCAAGAAGTGTACAGGCGGAACGCCGCCAATCGACGGGTAAAAATGGGTAGAAATAGCGACTATTTCAGCCTCGGTGGGGTCAGCGCGATCCCGCAACGCGAGACCTCGCGCGTGTGTCGTCGCTCGAGCGTCCAGCACGGGGAAAGCGCACGAATAGTGTATATACAGGTTAATGCCGGAGTCGCGATCGTTGCAAAGACGAGTCGTTGTTACAGGCGTAGGGCTGGTTTCGCCGCTCGGCGTTGGAACCGAGGCGACGTGGCACGCCATTCTTGCCGGACGATCGGGTATAGGGCCGATCACGTCGTTCGACGCTTCACGCTATGCAGTCAGGTTTGCCGGTGAAGTGGAGGCCTTCGATCCGCTGCAGTGGCTCGAGAAGAAAGAAGTGAAGAAGTGCGGGCGGTTCATCCAGTTCGCGCTTGCTGCCACCTCGATGGCCGTCGCGGAGAGCGGCCTTCGCGTGGGCGCCGAGAATGCGGCTCGCATCGGTGTGATCATCGGGAGCGGCATTGGCGGCTTCGAGGTCATCGAGCGGGAGCATCGACTGCTGCTCGAGCGCGGGCCGGATCGCGTGTCTCCCTTCTTCATTCTCTCGGCGATTGTGAACCTGGCCGCCGGGCAGGTGTCCGTGCGCCTGGGCGCCAAGGGGCCGAACTCCGCGGTGGCCACGGCCTGCACGACCGGCGCCCATGCGATTGGAGACGCGTTTCGTCTGATTCAAGGCGACCATGCCGACGCGATGATCGCCGGCGGCACCGAAGCGAGCATCACGCCGCTCGGGATCGCGGGGTTCGCTGCGATGCGAGCGCTCTCGACGCGCAACGATGCGCCTCAATCGGCGAGCCGCCCATGGGATGTCCAGCGGGACGGGTTCGTCGTCGGTGAAGGCGCCGGCATTCTGGTGCTCGAAGAACGTGAGCACGCGCGACGCCGCGGTGCTGGCGTGCTGGCCGAGGTGGTCGGATACGGCATGAACGCTGATGCCCACCACCCCACGGCGCCGCCCGAGGATGGTGAAGGCGTGGGCCGGGTGATGACCGTGGCGCTCGAAGACGCCGGACTCTCACCCCGGCAGATTCAGTATCTCAATGCGCACGCGACATCGACCCCGCTCGGTGACAGAGCGGAAGCCGCGGCCATCGAACGGGTCTTCGGTGAGCACACGAGCTCGCTACGCGTGACCTCGACAAAGTCGATGACCGGCCATCTGCTCGGCGGCGCGGGGGCGCTCGAAGCGGGCCTCACGGTGCTCTCGCTCCGCGATCGAATCGTACCGCCGACGATCAACCTCGAGCAGCCAGACGAGGACAACCGGCTGAACCTGGTGGCGCAGCGCGCAGTGCCGCTGGCGATCGCGCATGCGATGACGAACTCATTCGGCTTCGGAGGCACGAATGCGAGCCTCATCTTTGCGCAGCCGGAATAAACCCGCTTGTCAACGGATCGCGCGACCGGGTGGGGTCGTGTGGCCGAAGACGTCCTGGCGAGCTTCGTGCGCTCGTCTCGACGGCCTGCTCACTTGAGCGTTGCGAGAAACGCGACGAGGTCGCGGACATCCCGGGGTGCCAGGGTCAAGCCGAGCGGCGGCATGGCCGACACCGGATCCGTGCGCTCTGCAATATCGGCCTTCGAGACGCGGCGCTCGGTGGGTGGATCGCCGACCAGGATCGTGACATCCGCATCGCTCTCCTCGTGCAGGACGCCGCCGATCCGCTCGCCGCTCTCGAGTGTGATGCCCACGAGCCCAAACCCCGATGCGATGCGGCTATTGGGCGCAATGAGCGCGTCGAGGAGCTCTTCGCGCGACAGCGCGGAGCCAATTTCCGTGAGCTCCGGGCCAACATCGGTGCCTCGGCCCTGGATCGCATGGCAGCGGGTGCACTCGGCCGCCGCGTTGGCGAGAAAGAGCCGCCGGCCGCGCCTGGCATCGCCCCCGACGAGGAGCCCCTCGCGGAACCCGGCCACCACCGTGTCTGCGTTGCGCGCTGTCACGTACGCATCGATGCGGCCGACGAGCGCTTTGGAGTCATCCTCCTGAACCGCCTCCACCAGATCGATCTGCAGCTCTGGCGCCATCGTGCCAGCGCTCAAGTCATCGAGATACGACCCGAGCAAACGACGCGATTCCGGCGTCTTGAGCGATCCGAGCAGCTCGAGCGCACCCTGCTGCTCCTCGATGGAACCACTGCGGACAATCGCCGAAAGGTGCTCCACCTTGGCCGCCGCCGAGATGGGCAGCTCCGGCAGGACGGCCAGTGCAGCGCGGCGCACGTCCGGATCCGTGTCTGCCAGGGCGGTGTCCATCAGCTCGTTCATGTTCTCGACCTTCAATGCTTGCAGCGCTTGCAGCGATGCGAGCCGCACCGATGGCGCAGGGTCGCTCTCGAGCTGCGCGAGCAGTGCCGGCGATGCCGCCTCGAGCTCCAGCAGGCCCGCGGCCTCCGTGATGGCAACCCGCACCGTCGTGGATTGAGCTGCGGCGCTGCCATTCGACGCGCTCCCGAGTAGCCGCTGAACCGCGAGCCTTGCCGCGGCCAGACCACTCGTCTTGCGAGCGCTGTCGCCCGACGCTTGGGTCGGGCCTACAGGTGACGACGCAGCAGAACCGGCACGTGAGGAAACGGTTGCGCCCGCGGGTGAGGAAGCGGTCGGGGCCGCGTGCGAAGACACGTCGACGGCGTCGAGGTAGAACCCATCGACACGATCCATTGGTGACGGCGATGGCCACACGCCGAGCGCGGCGATGGCTTCGGCGCGCAGCTCGTCGAGACGAGACTCCTCAGCGGCAAACGCGGCGAGCCGCTCGACCGCCTCGGCGGTGCCGACGCGAAGGTTCGCGTTGATTGCCCGACGCAGAAGCGGCTCGTTGGCAACCGTCGCCTTTCCAAGGAGCGCCGCAAGCTGCGGCACAGCCGCCGGAATCGAGCCATCGTCATTGATCGCCCTCGCGGCATCCGTCACGATCGCGTCGTCCTCATCTGCCAGGAACCGTGCCACGCCCGCATGTCGCATCCGGCGGAGCGCGATCACGGCGGCTGTGCGCACGGCCGGCGACCGATGCGTCGAGAGTGACCCGAGCCGGTCGCCATCACCGACGGAAGCGAGCGCGAGGCTCCCGGCATGTCGAAGGTAGACGTCGCTGCCGCCGTTCTCGGCCAACATCTCGAGGAGCGGCGTCATCGCCGGCTCGTGAGCCAGCCGGCCGAGCGCCTCGGCGGCGAAGAACCGCACGCGCGGTGCGGGATCCTTCAGCAATGGCATCAGCGCATCAGCGGCGGGCCCGTACCGAACGTCCCCCAGCATCCTCGCCGCCTGGGCGCGCACTTCGCTGTCGTCGTCGGTCAGGAAGGGCACGATGTGCGACGCGTGCCTGGTCTCGCGTCGCGCGAGCTGAGCCACGCCCCACAAGCCATGGAGACGCGCGAGCGGATGCGCCGGATCGCGAGCCGTGTCGACCAACGTCGCGACATCACCCCGGCGCACGAGCTCGAATTGCGCCTTCTGCCGCACGCGCATGTCGGCATGTCGCAGCAGTGAGCCGACCTTGCCTGCCGTTCGGCGCGCGAAATCCTCGCGGAGGAGGGTCCGCACCTCCTTGCGGATCGGGAGCGCAGCCGCGGTCGAGCCGTCCAGCTTCCAGACACGGCCGTTGTTCTTCGAGTCCCACCCGGTAATCCAGTCCGTCAGGTAGAGCGCGCCGTCCGGGCCAATCGTCATGCCGACCACGAGAATGCCGCGCAGCAGCACGCTCTCGGTGTCCATGGCGAAACCGGCCCCCTGTTCCTTCAGCGTAAACGCGTAGACGCGTGCGTTGTCAGCAGAGCCGGGAAAGCTCGAGACGAAGAAATGCCGCTGCCAGTCATCGGAGAGCGCCGTGCCTGGGTTGTAGGCCATCCCGGACGGGCCCGCGTGCCACGGGGCGACGGGAGGCAGGATGTGGGAGCTCTGTCCCGCATGCCGTGGCTTGAACATCTGCTCGTCCATCCAGACGTTGTAGCGGTTGTTCCTGGGGTCGGTGTATTTGCCGTATTGCCAGTTCGAGCGCCAACCGCTGTCCGAGCCGTATGGGAGGTAGACGAGACGCTCGGTCTCTCCTTGATGATCGCCATCGTTGTCGACGCTGATCAGATTCGCGTGCTCGTCGAACGCGAACTCCTGCAGATTGCGAATGCCCGTCGCGAACACCTCGAAATTCGACCCGTCGAGCTCGGATCGAAGCACGGCACCCTGATTCGGATAGCTCCACCGCCGGCCCGTCTTGTCGACGACGTGGAGCCCCATGTCGCCCACTTCCCAGTACAGCCGGCCGTCGGGGCCAACCATGACGCCGGAGATGCCATGGCCGCCGAAAGCCGGGTGCGTGTTGTATCCCTCGCTGATGGTAATCTGCTCATCGACACGGCCATCCTTGTTCAGATCACGCAGTCGGTACACGCCGGGCGGCACACCGACGATCAAATCGCCCTCGTGGTGCAGCACGCCCCCCAGCACGTCCCACACCGGGCTTTCGTTGAACCCTTCGGCCACGGTGTCTGCAGTATCCGCGAGCCCATCATCGTCCGTGTCCCGCACCCGAATGACGCGCTCCTTCAGCTCTGCGAGGTCGCGGATATCTCTGGAGCCGTCTAGGTTCAGGTCCTGAATCCACTCGTTCTCTTCACTGCGCTCTGGCGCCATCTCCCGGCGATAGAACGCACGCAGATCGTCAACGCTCCGAAGCGTGTGGACGGTCGCCATCCAGTCCTCGTGACCGCGGATGTCGAGCGGCAGGTTGTTCCGCGCGGTGCTCGTGACGTAAGCCGCGCCCGCCGGATCGATGTCGATGGCAACCGGATCGTTGACCAGCTGTTCGGAAGCCCACAACGTCAGCTCGATGCCCGCCGGCAGATCGACCTTGACCTCCTCGCGCGCCTCACGCGCGAGGCTGGCCGCTTCCGGCCGACTGAGGCGCACGTGAGCCGAGCCCGGCGCCTTGGCCGCACTTTGCGGCTGCCGGCCGTTCAAGAGGACGGGGAGGACGGTTGAAGCGACGATCACACTCACGAAGAGGCACGACCGAGAAGTCATGGGATTGCCTGCAGCTGCGCTATTGCGCTCAAGAACATTATCACGGCGCTCGAAAAGGTCGGTGCGCGACCCGAGCATGTCGTTCGGACGCGCATCTCCGTGACGGACATCAGCCAATGGGAAGCGGTAGGCCGTGCTCGCGGGGAAGTGCGCGATCCGGAGGCGAGTCCTGTCAACATCACATATTCTAGTGTCTAGGTTCGCCTCTCGGAGGCTATGGTGCGGGAGGAGGCAAGGGGAGCTACACTGCAGGCCAAGAGCTGTGGATTGAAACGTGCCCGCTACGAAACGAACGATCGCTGTACTCACCACGTCGCGCGCGGACTTCAGTCATCTGTGTTGGCCGCTGCGCGCCATCGCCAAGCATCCGGAGCTGGAACCACGCCTGATTGTGGCGGCGGCGCATCTGTCGCCAGAGTTCGGGCTCACCGTTGGTGAGATCGAACGCGAAGGGTTCTCAATCCATGAAACCGTCGAGTGTCTGCTCAGCTCCGACACCGACGTCGGCATGGCCAAGACTATCGGTGTTGCCACGCTGGGCCTCGCGGATGTGCTCGGCCGGATGCGGCCCGACATGTTGCTCCTGATCGCAGACCGGTACGAGATGCTGGCGCCGGCGGCGGTGGCCCTCGCGCTACGGGTGCCCATCGCCCATATCGAAGGAGGCGAGGTGACCGAAGGGGCGATTGACGATGCCGTGCGCAACGCCCTGACAAAGCTGTCGCATCTCCATTTCACGCCGACCGACGCAGCCCGACGCCGGGTGGTGGCCATGGGAGAGGAAGCGTGGCGCGTGCACTGTGTCGGCGCGCCCTCGCTGGACCATGTCTCCCACAGCGAGCTTCATTCGCGACAGGCGCTCGAACGGCGACTGGGGATCAGCTTGGAGGAGCGATTCTTCCTGGTGGCGTGTCATCCGGTCACGCTGCGTCCGGATCCACTCGAGGAGCCGGCCGCCGTGCTGCGCGCGCTGGGAGCGGTCGAGGAGCAGCTCATCTTTTGCTTTCCGAACGCCGACGCCCATAGTCGTCTGCTGATCGAGGACATCCGCCAGTTCTGCCAAACAGATGATCGCGCACGATTGTTCGTGAATCTCCATCCCGTGGACTACTGGAGCCTCCTCGCGCTCGCGACGCTCGTCGTCGGCAATTCCAGCAGCATCATCATGGAATCCCCTGCCTTGCGCGTCCCAGCCGTGAACGTTGGAAGTCGGCAGGAGGGCCGCCAGCGTGCGGGCAACATCATTGACGCCCCTGCGGATCCAGAGGCCATCCGCCGGGCTCTCGAGAAGGCCGCCGATCCCTCCTTCCGGGCGAGTCTCGCTGGGCTGCACAATCCCTACGGTGACGGGCGGGCTGGCGAGCGCATCGCTACCGTGCTCGCGGAAGCGCCGTTGGGTGAGCGCCTGCTGTGCAAGCGCGCTCTCCCGCTTGGCGAGGAAGAGGGCCGCCTGGCATTTGTTCAGACGTGATGTGTGACGTTCGGTGTTCGGTGTTGGAGGAGGTCGCGCGACGCGTTCGGGAGGGAGTTTGATCCAGCGTGTAATTCGTGCAATAAACATCCGTGCCCGCCGCGCCGTTCACAGCAACCCGATCAATTGATCAGTGGCGCTGGGTGGCGCCGGTTCTGGTCGGCGGCGCCGTCTGGCTGCTGCCGCACAGTGGGTTCACGCCGGGGAGCTGGGGGCTCCTCGCGCTGTTCGCGGGCACCGTGTGCGCGCTGATCACACGCCCAATCGCGTCCGGCGCGGTCGTGCTCCTCTCGGTGACCGCATCGAATCTGCTCGGTCTCGTCTCTATCCAGGACGCGCTCTCGGGCTTTGCCAATGTCACGGTATGGCTCATTGTCGCGGCGTTCTTGTTCGCGCGGGGAATCACCCAAACACGGCTAGGGGAGCGTATCGCGTACCACGCCATTGGCCGCTTCGGCGGCACCCCGCTCCGTCTGGGCTACTCCATCGTCCTGGCCGATCTCGTGATGGCGCCGGTGACGCCGTCGAACACGGCACGCGCTGGCGGCGTCCTGTTTCCCATTACCTTGAGTGTCGCACGCGCGTTCGGGTCGGAGCCGGGCCCGACGGCGTCCCGAATGGGCGCGTTTCTGATGAAGACGCTCTATCAGGGGGATCTCGTCGTCTCGGCGATGTTCTTGACCGCAACGGCCCCAAACCCTCTCGTCGCGGAGCTCGCGCGACAGAGCGCTGGAACAGAGGTGACTTGGACGATGTGGGCGGTTGCCGCGTCGGTGCCGGGCGTCGTGGCGCTCATCGTGGTGCCGCTCGTCGTGTACCGCTTGTGCCCACCGACCCTACGGGACACGAGGCCCGCGCAGCTGCTGGCCGCCGAGCGTTTGCGCCAGATGGGGCCGATGGGACGCAACGAACGCTTGATGCTGGCGGTCTTCTCGCTGGTGCTCGTGCTCTGGCTGTCCGCTGCCTGGCACGGTGTGTCGCCGACCGCCGTCGCATACCTCGGCCTCGGGGCGTTGCTCCTCACACGCGTGCTCGACTGGCAGGATGTCCTTGCGGAGAAGGGCGCGTGGGATGCGTTGCTGTGGTTTGGCGGCCTCATCATGCTTGCGGGACAGTTGAGCAAGGCCGGTTTGCCGAAAGCGTTCGCCACCGCCTCGGCTGGTCTCGTGGGCGGATGGCCATGGTGGGCAGCGCTTGCGGCCCTCATCGTCGTCTACCTGTACTCGCACTATGCGTTCGCCAGTCTCGTGGCGCACGCGACGGCGATGTTTCCGGCATTCTTTGCGGTGGCTCTTGGCCTCGGTGCACCGCCGCTCCTGGCTGCGCTGAGCCTCGGGTTCTTCTCGAGCCTCAACGCTGCCATCACGCACTACGGTACTGGCCCGGCACCCATCGTGTTCGGCGCGGGCTATCTCACGCAAGGCCAGTGGTGGCGGATTGGATTCGTGCTCTCGCTCGTGCACCTGGTGATCTGGCTCCCGCTCGGCTTCGCGTGGTGGAAAGTTGTTGGTCTGTGGTGATGTGGGTCGAGTTATGAGTTATGAGTTATGAGTTGTGAGCCTTGAGTGTGAGACATGAAGGGTTACCGAATCGCGGCAATTCCAGGGGACGGTATCGGAGGGGAAGTGATTCCGGCGGCGATCCAGGTGCTCGACGCCGCGGGCGAGCGGAGTCAGGTACGGTTGGACTGGGAGCTGTTCCCCTGGGGCTCCGAGTACTACGTCGAGCACGGTCACATGATGCCGGCGGATGCCCTCGATCGGTTGCGGTCGTTCGACGCGATCTTCTTGGGTGCGGTGGGCGATCCGCGCCTGCAGGACAACGTCACGCTGAACGGCTTGTTACTGCCGATCCGCCGGGGGTTCGACCAGTATGCCTGCGTACGGCCGGCGCGGCTCTATCCCGGCGTCCGCGGCCCGCTCGCCGGGAAGCGACCCGGCGACATCGACTTCGTCGTCGTCCGCGAGAACACCGAAGGGGAGTATGCACAGATTGGAGGCGTGCTGCATGCCGGCGGACCGCACGAAGTGGCCGTCCAGGAGGCGGTGTTCACGCGTCACGGCACCGAGCGCATCATCCGCTTCGCGTTCGAGCTGGTGCGGCGGCGAGACAGGAAGCGGCTGCTCACGTCAGTCACGAAGTCGAACGCGCAAGGCTTCAGTATGGCGTTCTGGGATCGTGTCTTCGCCGAAATCGCACGGGAGTACCCGGACATCCGTACCGAGTCGCTGCTCGTGGATGCCGCTTGTATGGACCTCGTACGCAGGCCCGAGAGCTTCGACGTCCTCGTGGCGTCCAATCTCTTCGGTGACATCCTCACGGACCTGAGCGCAGCGGTCACGGGCAGCCTCGGCCTGGCGCCGAGCGCGAACTTGAACCCGCCCAGGACGTTTCCTTCGATGTTCGAGCCTGTACACGGCTCGGCGCCTGACATCGTTGGTCGTGGCATTGCCAATCCGATGGCCACGATGCTCGCGGGCGCGCAGATGCTGGACTTCCTGGGAGAGACTGTGGCAGCCACGCTGGTGGAAGGTGCCGTGGTCGGCATCCTGGCTGATCAGCGCATCCTCACGCCGGATCTCGGTGGCACGTCAACGACCGAAGCGGTCACGAATGCTGTCGTCGCACGCGTGCGCCGGCCACAGACGTGACAGGAACCATGTGGGCCCGACCTTTCTAGGTCGGGAAGGCTACAACCGTTGAGAGTGACAAGACTGGTGAGCTCTGGGTTCAACGAGTACGGTCGTTACCGGCCCTCGCACCGGCACCTTCCCGTGCGAGGAATGCCTCGACTTCCGCGACGGTGC
>WHTT01000069.1 GCA_009377605.1 Luteitalea sp. | reverse complement strand
CCTGGTCCTGGGGACAGGGGATTCCATGCTGGTCCGCGCGGGCGTCGACCCGGCCGAGGCGAAAGACGTTCACGATGTTGGACTCGATGGGCCAGGTGTGGGAGACCTGCCAGTTCGTCGTGTCCTGCTCGAAGACGCGTCGTCCACCCTGCCAGATGTCGCCGCCGGTCTCGTTGTCGAACGTCGTCTTTGTGTATCGAAAGAAGGCCCTCCCGAAACGACTCAGATCCTGATCCACGCGGACGTTGAACTGGTTCTGTTCCTGGGGGAGCGTGGTGACGAACTGGTAGTTGCCCTGCGGCGCGTCGGTGTTCGGCGCCGGGAACCAGCCCTGGTCGACGGCGAGTCGGGCCATGCGCGACCAGCGATCGCCCGGGATGGTGTTGTTCGCGAACGGCTGGCCGGTACGTGGGTCGGTGATCGTCTCCGGAAAGCGCCCCTCGAGCATCTCCGCCGTGGGGACGATGGCAAAGCCGCTGTTACCTCGGTCGATCCGCGTGCCCTCGTAGTTGAAGAGCAGAAACGTCTTGTTCCGGATGATCGGGCCGCTGAAGGTCCCCCCGAACTGCTTCTGGTCGAGCTCGGGCTTGGCCTGGTCGGGCGGATCGAAGAAGTTCCTGGCGTCGAGGGCCTCGTTGCGGCCGAACAGGAACGCGGTGCCGTGGAACTGGTTCGTGCCGGACTTGCTGATCAGGTTGATCTGGTTCGCGCTGAAGCCGTACTCCGCGGAGTAGGTTTTGTTTTGCTGCGTGAACTCCTCCATCGCGTCCACGGAGAGGATCGCGGCGGGTGTGCCGAGCGCGGTGTCGATGTTGGCCGTACCGTCGATCATGAAGTTGTTCGAGGTCGCCCGCGCGCCCTGGATACTGATCGCATTCCCCACGCCCGACCGCATGCCACCCTGCTCGCCGCTCGTTTCGACCGCTCCCGCGTTCAAGAACAGGAGCGACAGGAAGTTCCGCCCGTCCAACGGCAGCTCCGTGATCTGCTTCTCGGTGAGCGTCTGGCCGATCCTCGCGCTTTCGGATTCGAGCGCCACGGCGCCCGCCTGGACCTCGATGGTCTCGGTCATCTCGCCGAGCGCCAGCGTCAGGTCGACGCGGATCCGGTTATCTACCAGGAGCCGGATGCCGGCCTCGCGGGCGGTGCGGAATCCCTGCAGCTCCGCCGTCACCGAGTACGTGCTGGGCTGCAGGAGGGCGAATACGTAGTCCCCCCTCTCGTCCGTCGTGGTCGTGCGCTCGGAGCCTGTCAGCTCACTGCGAATGGTGACCGTGGTTCCGGGCACGACCGAGCCGGTCACGTCCTTCACCGTGCCGCTGATCTGGCCCGTGGCCGTCTGCGCCCCGGCCGCTACCGCCAAGCCGAGCACGGCGAAGACCGTGCCGAGCAACGCCACCTTTCTCATGATCGAACCCTCCCTCCGATCTGAGCCCGTGGTCCGTCGGGTGCTGGGACGGCGTCGAGCGGCCGAGACGTCTTTCTTCCCGCGTTTCTCGAGAGTGAAGAGAGACGAGACGGTCGGACGCGTTGGCGCCCGGACGCGTTCGCGCATCGAGTGGCTGGAAGTGCCTGCCCCGGGCCGTATCACCGCTGGTCGAACCGCGCGCCCGGCCCGGTCGCCTACGTACTGCGCAACGGTGCCGGCGACGTGCGCTCCGCCCTGCCGGACAGGCGAACCACCGCGTATTTATAGTTCTATGTTGTTTATGCGCATGAGCTTATCACTTGCCGGCACTGCACGCAAGGTCCTTGAACCTGTTTCGGCTGGGCCCGCGCGAGACCAAGCGGCAACTCACGCGAATAGAACTGGAGGAACTCACCCTAATCTGGCGCGGGTCGTAAGCTCAGACGCGGTCGTGTATCAAACGTGCAATTCGGCGAACACGAACAGCGAGTATTCGGTGGAGGGACGCGAGAGGCTCGCGAGTGCCAAGTGAGGCTGGCTCGAGGTGCTGCGGTACGGACGGAAGGCGAGCACCTCACGCATGAGCTCCGTAAAAACGGAGGGCACGGGGCATCGCCCTGTCTGCTGCATGTTGACGTCCAGCCATTGGTCTGTATGGAACCAGGTGGACGAGGTGTGGCCACCGCCGGGGTGAGCGCGGTGTCGTAGTCTTCACGTCCGGCGATGCCGATGACGATCCCTTTTGCCATGGCGCGCCAGACGTCTTCGAATCCCTGCGCCGTCCGGTCACCGCCGAGCACCCAGATAATCGCTTTCTTGCCGTAGCGCTTTCCCAGGAACTCGCCGTAGGCCTGCGCATTCTGCGCCGTGAGGATCTTCTCGTCGCGCTGTGGGTTGACGCCCAGCCACCGTCCCCAGGTCGGGAGGAACGCCACGTACAGGCCGAGCCGGTTCGCCTCGTCCACGATGTAGTCGACGTGATCCCAGTAATCGTACTCCTGTGGATTCTGCGGATTCGCTCCAGGCGTGACGGCCGGGCGCGCGGGATCCTTATCTATCAAGGGAAGGTCACCGTACACATTGGGGTCGTGGATGCCGTCCAACTCCGCGAGCGCAACGGCATGGATCACCGTGAAGCGCTGCTGAGCACGCAGTTCGAGGTATGCTCGAACCTGCTCTCGACTCGGCCGATGAAACAGCTCCCAGGCCGTGTCGGACAGATACAGGAACGGCGTACCATCCGCACGAATGAGATAGCGGCGGTCCGGGTGGACTTTCAGCGGCGGCAGCGTCTCCTGCGATGTTTGCTGGGCCTCGGAACCGGCTGGAGGATGGGCAGGGTCGGATTGGCCCGCTGTCGCCGTGGCACACGCGAGTACCAGGACCAGGGGGAGACTCTTCGCCTTCTGCATCGGTCCTCCTGCTTGGATTTGGCGCGTGCGCCCCGACAGGGTTCGCACCACGTCGCTCGGTCCATCAGCCCACCGCCAGTGTAACCAGAGAGCTGCGACGATGGTCGTCGGCGTGATTCGAGATCAGAACTGAATCCGCAGCGACACTTGCATCTGGCGCGGCACGCGTGAGGTCGAAGATGAGCGCCTTCGGCGGGGCGTCGATTGCGGAAAGTCACACAGCACAGGCGGTGCTGAAGCCGAGGTTAATTGATTCTCCCTACGAGCACCTGGTACGGCTCCAGGCGACTGGTCCAGGCATTCCCTTCAGGCCTCATCTCAATGGTCTCGCCGGTAATGGCTGAAAACGGAATGCCTCTAGTTGTGCCGGCTCTGCTCCAGGGACGCACACGGTGTTTCTGAGTGGGAACGATCCGAACGCAAAGAAGATCGTTCGGGAGCTTCTGGAGTCGTTTGGGTGGAAGGACATGATCGATCTTGGCGATATCACCACGGCAAGAGCCACCGAGAGCTACCTTCCGCTGTGGCTGTCCCTATGGAAGTCGCTGGGCACTGCCGCGTTCAACATTGAAGTCGTTCGATAGGGAACGTAGCCGATGTCCGTTCGCTGGTCGAGGAGCTAGAGAGTGAACGGCACCGGAATCGTTCCGATGACACTGAATCTTGAGTGGAGCGCCCACACATGACACCTCGCATTCACACCTACGTGTCGAAGGAACCGATGGTCAGACCCAATGCCTTCGTCGTCGAGGCTGGCGAAGAACTGGTCATTGTCGATACGACCTTGACGATGAGCGACAGTAAGGCACTGAAGCAGATGGCGAATAGTCTCCGCAAGCCTGTTGCTGGCATTCTGTTGACTCACGGCCACCCCGACCACATCGCCGGCACGACGAACATCGCTCCAAGGGGCGAGATGCCCATTTACGCCTTGCGTTCGGTGCATGACGTCATGAAAGCAAGCGAACAAGCCAAGCACAAACAGTGGTCCGCGCTGTTCAAGGACGAGTGGGTCCCGAAATGGGTGTATCCCAACACGATCGTCGCGCCGGGAGAGCGAGTGACAGTGGCGGGGTTGACGTTCACCGTCGTTGATGTGGGCGCTGGGGGCGATTCTGACGCGAATTCGATCTGGTTGTTGGAGAACGACAACCTGGCGGCCTTTGTCGGTGACTTCCTCTACAGCGACAACCACGCGTACATGATGGATGGAAGCATTCTCCGCTGGATCGCAAATCTCGAGCGATTCGGGGAGCTCCTTGGCAAGTACGCCACCCTCTACGTTGGCCACGGCCCGGCGTCCGATCAGGCGCTGATTCGAAAGCAGCAACAGTACTTCGAAACCGCAAGTACTGCCGTACTCGAAGCAACGGGAGGCAGCGCCGTGTTCACGGACGACTCCAAGAAGAAGTACGAAGAGATGATGCTCGCCGCGTATCCAGGCTATGGGTTCACGCTCACGATGTCGACGTACCCGTGCCGGGCCAAGAACTCGAAATAGCCCACGAAATCGAAATCCATCGGCCCCCGTTCCAGCTCCGTGAGCCGGATGACCTCCTCGAGCGTCCGCTCCCCGTCAACCCAGTTGAGGATCGCCAGTATCGGCACCTCTGCGCCAAACCCGGGAAACCCGTCCCGCTGATCGACCGGCAGGTCGTCAAGGGTGATGGTCCCCATTCGCTTTCGTTTCACAACCATGTGCGCTGCGCGCGCGCGGGTTGAATTCACGGGTGGCGCTGCAGCTTCGACCGGCCCTGCCGCTCCCACTTCCCCTGCGCGCCGGTTGACCGCACGCCGCAGTCTCTCCGACTGCTCGTCGGCGAAGCGCTGGAGATTCTGCAGCAAGGGCTCGAGCGAGGCCCGAATCTCCTTCCGACGGCCCTCGCGCGCCAGCTGGAGAGTCGACAGCACAGCGTCCTGGTCACGGTCGGCTTCGTATGTGATCTTCGCCAGCCCTGAAGACAGTTCCCGACCGAGGGCATCGCCGTCAGGCAACGTTGCGACACGGCTTAGGTACGGCTCGGCCGCGCGCAGGATATTGTTGTAGCCACGATCAGCGGTGATCTCGGCGAGCCAGGCGACGTCCTGCTCGTCAGCCGAGGCCAGGTAGTAGGTATAGATGGCCAGTATCGAGCTGAGGTCACGAAGCGATCGTGGGTCCACGAGGTCCACGGTATCGGCGCTGTTGTGGTGGACGTCAACACCCGTGCCGGCGCGCGGCATGATGGTCGGAATACCGATCAGCGGGTCGCTCAGAAAGCTGTCACTGACCGGGCGATACGGGGCCCACCGAGGAACGCGGCCGTCCAGCCCGGCGTAATAGCTCTCCGCGACTCGCATGATCAAGGCATCCTGATAGGAGCGCGCGACGTCAGGGTTCAGGTGGAACCGGTACGCCGTGCCGGCGGCATCATACGGGCCAGCGGCCGTGTCCACGCAGATCGCACCGATCGTGCGCGCCACGCGGCCTGGGTGGGTCGCGAGGTAGGCCATGGAGCCGTAATCTTCCGGCATCGCCAGAATCCGGATGCTGCGCTGCGGACGGGTCAGCGTCCCGGAGTCGATGAGGCGATTCAGCGCAGCCACCGACGCAAGCATCGCGGCAACGCCTGTCGCATTGTCGTTTGCACCAGGTTCGCTGGTATGACCGAGTTGGAGAACCTCTTCCTCCTCCGAACCACTGCCTTGTAGAATGCCGGTCGCGTAGGGATACGAGCCAGAGTAGTAGCGGCTGTCCACGACGGCCTTGAGGCGCACACGGCCATGCTCGGCGAGCAGCCTACGAAGATAGGCACCTTGCCGCGGCGTGATCGAAAAGCCGACGAGCGGGCTGGATGTCTTCGTAAAACCCCAGCCATGATCACCCCAGGCATTGATCCAGTAATGACCGTCAACCAGTTGCGGATTCTCGGTCGCGTCGCTGATCAGCCCGGCCGCTCCCATCTTGTACAGTCTCGCTTTGAGCCAGCCCCTCAGCGCCAAGTCACGTGGCACCTCGGCCAGCACCATCTTCCCCTTCACACGATCGCGATCAATGTCGTCGGGACGAAAGGACGTCAGCTCCACGACGTCCGCGATAATGCCGTCGGGAGGCGTCGGTCCGCTCCACATCACCAGCGATGCCGGGGTCTTCCTGTAATCGGCCAGCACACCACGCGTGTCGGCATGTGCCGGTTCAACAATCTCCAGGACCGCCTCCTTGACGTCCCATGCCAGAGGCATTGTCCAGAAGCCGAACTGCGTCATGCCATCAGCGGGTGCCGCAAGCCGTTCCACGTCATGGAGACCGATGGCCTTCATGGTCGCTTCCAAGTACCTGGCCGTTTCATGGAATTTCGGGAAGGTAAACCACCGATCGGTCTCGTTGGTCCGAAGTACGAAGCTCATGGCCTCGCTCGGATTGATCTCTGCCCGGACCTCCTGAACGATCTTTTCGAGTTGAGGATCCGCCCTCAGCGTTTGCGCTGTCGGCAACGTAGGAGGAAGCAGGACAGAGACGCCCAGTAGAAACGAGCACAGCAGTCTGAGTGTCACCAGACCCCCTTCGCGCATACCCCCGAATCCCGAATCCCGAATCCTGAATCCTGATCACAGCGACTGCACGCTAGACCGCCGCTGGTTCGGATCACGCATCAGTGCCACTGCGTACTTGAATCCCGCAAGACATCCGCGCATGGTCGCGAGGCTGGCGTAATAGTCGTGATACCGAAAAAAGCCGGTCTGTCCACGCCACATGGGATACAGGTCACAGGCGTCGAACCACGTCTGGTAGACCCGGGTGATGTCCAGGTACGTATCCGGCTCGAAGTTCGACGCGTCTTCCCAGTTCTCGGCAAAGAACAGCTTCTCGACCCGATGCGGGGGCTGGGCGCGAACGATCCTTGGCAGCGCCGCGTAAAACACCGCGTCTCGCACGATTATGTGGCAGTTCTGGTGGTCCTTGTGCCAGCTACCACTCCAGTGAGTGATGACCACGGCCGGCTTGTGTTTACGAATCACATTGCAGACTTTGAGGGCCGCCCCCTCGTCAGCTGGCAGCTCAGCGTCGGGGTACCCAAGCAAACTCAACTTCCGCACCAAGCACTTTGGCAGCCTTCTCGGTGGCGTCCCGTTGCATGTCGCCATACTTGTCCGAGGGGATGCTCTCAGGGTTCCCCTTCTCTCCCACCGTCAGGCTCACGAAGACGCCTGCGCCGCCGTCATGGACGCTCTTGGCCACGGGGGCGCCCATTGTAAACAGGGCATCGCCAGGGTGAGCGGCAATAGCCATGACCTTTGATGACATGAGCAAAAGACCTCCACTGCGGTATCCACAACCCCTCGACCAGAGTGGAATACCGAGGCGATGCTATTCCTGCGCCGACCCGATTATTGGTACAGCAGGTATTTGGATCGCAGCTTCCGGAACGCGGTCAGGTCGCCTTCCCAACTGGCCACGATGCTGCGGGGGTCGTCGCCCGCCTTGATGCGGCGCGCGGCGGCCTCGTTGCCGAGGAGCCGGTCGATGGCCGTGATGTCGAACTGGTCTGGGTGGAAACGCGTCACCGCCGCCAAGAGCTCAATGCCGAGCGTCACAGCGTTGAGATCATTGCGGTCAAGCAGGAGTATCTCAATCGCATCACAGACCTGATTCGCGCACACGCCATCGGTGGGCCGAAAGCGACGCGGCACGAAGCGAACACCGGCGATGCCGCGCTCGTTCAGGTGGGCGGCGAGCTCGCGGGCGTTGAAGAACGGGGCTGCGATCATCTGGAATGGGGTCCCGGCGCCACCTTTCACCCAGACGATCCGGCCTTCCAGGAGACAGACGCCCGGGTAGAGTGTCGCCTGGGTCAGGCTTCGGATGTTGGGCGATTGGTTCACCCACTCCAAGCCGGTCTCATCGAACCACATGCTTCGCCTCCATCCCTTCATGGCGACGACCTGAAGATCCGCGCCACTTTGCTGCTCCGCGTTGAACATGCGGGCCAGCTCCCCCACGGTCATCCCGTGGCGGATGGGCATGGACATGTAGGCGACAAACGGCCTCTCGCGCAGATGGTGCTCGTCGGCGAGCGGCCCCTCCACGCTGAGACCATTGATGGGATTCGGCCGGTCCAGCACGTAGATCGGTATCCCGGCCTCTGCAGCCGCTTCGATGGCGTACCCCAGCGTCGTAATGTAGGTATAGAAGCGCGCGCCGACGTCCTGGATGTCGAAAACCAACGCGTCAATGTCTTTCAGCATTTTCTGCGTGGGACGGTGCGAGCCAGTCTGGTAGAGGCTATGGATCGGCACACCGGTCGGCTTGTGGACACCCGATTCGATTGCCCCTTGGCGGTCGCCGAA
Organism: Luteitalea sp.; assembly: GCA_009377605.1. Lineage (NCBI taxonomy): Bacteria > Pseudomonadati > Acidobacteriota > Vicinamibacteria > Vicinamibacterales > Vicinamibacteraceae > Luteitalea > Luteitalea sp. The sequence continues at coordinate 25,957 of WHTT01000069.1, read as the reverse complement.
CAACCCGTGCTCCGGCGTGAAGATCGCGGCGAGGCTCACGTCGCGCGCGTTCGCCAGCACATCGACGATGTGCTGGCGGTCGACGGTGACGGCCGTGTGGTTCGTAATCACACCGACGCGTTTGTCCTTGAGCGGCGCCAAATCTTGCTGGACCAGCACATCAAGACCGGTCTTGACCGGGTCGGCACTCTCCAGGGCTGCGGTGCCGAGCGCGAGAAACGCAAGCAGCCCCATAACGCTGACGCTCTTTGGCCTCATCCCTCGTCCTCCACGTTGCTCTCAAACGCTCTTCAACGTTGACCGTCCCTTACCAGTCCAGGCGCAGCGCAAACTGCAGCTCTCTCGGTCTGCCTTCCATGGTCGTTGCCGTGACGACGCCAAACGTCGTACCCGTAAGGCTCCGCCCAGGGGTATCGAAGGTTGGCGTATTCGTGAGGTTGAACGCCTCGGCCCGGAATTGCAGTCTGTATCGGTCGGCGATCGGAAAGGTCTTGAACAACGAGAGGTCGATCCTGAACAATCCGTCGCTGTGCACGTCTGGTAACGTTCTTGGGGCATCGCCAAAGGTAAATGGCTCCGGCAGCGCAAAGGCGTCGGTATTGAACCAGCGCTCCAGGGTGGGGTCGTCCAGCTTCGCCTCCGCATCGGGGACGGCGTTCGGCCGCGTACCTGGTCCGGTCACCGGTGCGCTGAGCGATATCGGCCTCCCCGATTCGATGGTCGTGATCGTGTTGATCTGCCACCCACCCACGAGATGGCGCAGGATACCATCTCCGTCCTGCGCGAACGGCAGCGCCCAGCTCGTCGCCAGGACCATTCTCTGTGGCACATCCTCGAGACTCTTCGAGCGCTCCGCCCGGAGATTGTTCCAGTTTTGCACGCCGGTCCCCGCGGTCGATCCCGGGCGGCTCGCGATCCTGCCGTCGTCAATGAGCTTCGACTTCGTGTAGGCCATGAGGAGCGAGAAGCCATCTGAGAAGCGCTTCTCCACTTTCAGGGTCCCTGCGTGATAGATCGAGTTGCCGCGGAAGGCCACGCCGCCCGACGCGCCCGTGAACTGCGGGAAGGGCAGCAACAGTTGCTCTCGAGGAACGGTTTCCCCATTCAACGGTCCGGTCTCGATGATGCCGAAGAAGGGATTCGGCACCGACTCCACCAACTGATTGCCGAGGGCGAGGTCTTCTTCCGACAGGAAATTCAGCGCCTGTGAGCGTTGTAGACGTGTCCCTTTGTTGCCAATATACGCAACCTCGATAAGCCAGTCGTCCCACGGCTCATGCTGAATCGTGAGGTTCCACTGCTGCGAGTAGCCACGCTGCACATCCCGCAGCTGACCCGCCACACTGGTCCCGATGCCGGTCAGCACGCCCTGGCTCGCCCCAGGCGCCCTGATAATGCCATCGGGAAATGGGTCACTGAGATCGTCGTGTGGCGTCACTCCTCCATCGAGGGTGGTGACCATTGGTGTGGTAATGCTAAACCCGGTGGTCGGATAACCTGTGCCGGTTGTTGGAATGTACATAATTCCATAGCCACCGCGCAGGACCGATTTCTCGAAGGGATGATACGCGAAGCCGAATCGAGGGCCGACATTCGTATAGCTCGGTTCCGTCAGTCCCCTCGGGACGTCTTCGCCTGGAAAGACGAGACCTCCCGCCACGTCAAGCCCAGGAACTTCCAACGGCGAGGGGATCGTGGGATCGAAATTCGACAGCACATTGAAGCGATCCTTGACTGGCCCTTCATATTCCCACCGTAGACCCAGATTCAACGTCACCGTGGGGGAGACGTTCCAATCGTCTTGGATGAAGACCGCGTCATAGTGCAAGCTTCTGGTCGTATCCGTGCTCCATCCCGCCGAGCCGCTCGCTGGAAGGCCCACGAGGAACGACGCCACGCCATACCCTGCCGTCACACTTGCCTGGAGTGGATCGGGACCCTGTGTGAACCCCCGCGTGAAGCTGTACGTGCCAGAGGGGTTCGACGTGATCTGCTCGTTCCTCCGGTACACTCGATGCTCGTAGCCAAACTTCAGGCTATGCCTCTCAAACAATTTGGTCAGCGCCACACTCGCAGTGCCGGTCGTGGAAGGATTTCCAGCGGCATTCGGCCTGCCAAAGGTAGTGGCGTCAGCAATGCTGAATCGCGGAAAGCCGTCGCCGTTCTTCTGCCTGTCGTTTTGGAACTGCACCGGCATGCCAATGGAGGTGACATCGAAGCCGGCCGCAGGCACGGTCCAATGCTCGTTCTCATAGGTGAAGCCAACTTTGGCGTCGATCAGAAACGTCGGAGACAGCGTGTCGGTGTACTGAAGGAACGGACTGTGGCGGGGGACGAGAATGTTCCGCCCATCTTCGCCGGCGATCGTGTCAAAGAAGTTGGCGAAACCCCAGTCAATCTTCTCGTAGATGTATCGACCGCTCAGCCTGCGAGAAGACGTCAGGTTATAGTCCAGTCTTACGTTGATGCTGTGCTTGTCAATCGGCACGCCGGCGCTCGCGAAGAAGTTCTCCGCTCCGGTCACCGGTAACCCAGGGACATTCGGCAATGGAACGAAATCCAGCACGGCCTGGGCGACGGGGTCCAGACGATCCTCGGGAATGACGTTCCGCGGAAACGGGTCACGGATGAAGTTGCCTGGGCGTTCGGGATCGGGCCGTGTGGTCAACGGGTCGTAAATGACGATGGGATCGCCATTGCTCGCGCGGGTGTCCGAGAAGTCTCCTCGGCGTTGGCGTTCGGTGGGGACTGTCAGCGTCGTCTGCTGTTGTCGCCGCTCGCGATAACCCTCGTAGGTTCCGAAGAAGAAGAGGCGGTTTCTGAATACGGGCCCTCCAAGGCTCCCCCCGAACTGGTTCCAGCGAAGCCTCGGTTTGGGTTGGTCATTCTTGTTGGCAAAGAACTCGTTCGCGTTGAACGCGTCGTTCCGAAGATATTCAAAGAGGTTCCCGTGGAAGTCATTGGTTCCCGCCTTCGTGATGATGCTCATGATGCCGCCCGCCGTGCGCCCGAATTCGGCTGACATGGCATTGGTCACGACTTTGAATTCCCGGGTGCCCTCAACCGTCGGCAGGACCAGCGCGCCGCCATCTTGCATCTTGTCCATGGCCATGCCGTCGACGAGGGTGCTGCTCGAGAGCGGATCGCCGCCGCCAATCGTCACGCCCGCGAGGCGCCACGTGGAGAGCACCGGCCCGCCGAAGAACCCAATGCCTCGTACGGTGGGCAGCAGGTTCGCCAAGCCCGTCGGGTTGCGCCCCAGCAGCGGCAAGGATTCGATCTTTTGTTCATCGACGACCGTGCCCAGCGAGGAGGTGTTGGTCTCGAGCAGCGGCGTGCCAGCTTGCACCTCAATCGTTTGCTCGAGCTCGCCCACCTCCAGTTGAACGGGGACTGCCAAGGAGCGGTCCGCTTCCACCACAATGCCCGCTCGGCGGAACGCCCTGAAGCCCGGCAGCGAGGCCTCAACCGCATATTCTCCTGGCGGCACCAACAGAAATCGGAAGTTTCCACGCTCGTCGCTGCTGGCGGTTCGCACCACGCCTGTATCGGCGTTGATCAGACTCATTTCCACTCTCGGGACAACGGCGCCGCTCGTGTCGCTGACATTGCCCGTGACGGTGCCGGTGATCGACTGTGCGTGCAACGTAACGGCGCAGGTCGCGGTCACCACGAAGGCACCGAAGACTGTTTGGACATCTCTCCTTGTCACCGTCTTACCCCCCCTCCCACCGAAGCCGTGTCACAGCATCATGTCACAGCGCCATGTCACTGGGCGGTCCGCACGCGCACGCATGCGAGACTCACTCGTACAACAGGTATTTGGCGCGGATGCGCAGGAACTCGTCGAGCTCGTGACGCTGCGCGGTGAGAATCTCGCGCCCCGTCTCACCGCGCAGAAGCCGAGCGGCTGCCTCGTCGTTCCCCAGAAGGCGCATCACCGACGCAAGCTGAAAGTCGCCGGGATGAAATCTGAGCACAGCGGCAAGCAGCTCCAATCCCATCAGCACCGGGTCGAACACCTCCCGATTCACTAACAGAATGTCCAACCCTTCGCATTCCTCACCGGCGTACACCGACGCTGACGGGCGAAATCGCCTCGTCATGAAACGCACACCTGGCAGCTGTCGGCCATTCAGATAAGCCGCGATCTCTTTCGCGCGAAACCACGGGGCACCCACGATCTGGAACGGCGTATCGGTACCTCGACCGACCGAAACGTGCGCCGACTCCAGCAGGCACGCGCCGGGATACAGGATGGCTTGCGTGAGATTCCGGATGTTCGGAGACGGATTGATCCACTCCAGCCCGGTCTCGTCGTACCACATCGCCCGCTTCCACCCTTCCATCCGAATGACGCGCACATCGGCGCCAAGCTGCTTTTCTCCGTTGGCCATCAACGCGAGCTCACCAGCCGTCATACCGTGGCGGATAGGTAGGCGCATGTAGCCGACAAACGATGTATGGTTGTCGTCCAGCAACGGCCCCGCCACGTCCACGCCATTGATAAAGTTAGGCCGGTCGAGCACATAGACGGGAATGCGCTGTCGCGCAGCGGCCTCAATGCCATAGCCGAGTAGCGTTATTCGCGTGAGGAACCGCGCACCGAACTGCGGGATGTCGTACACGAGCGCATCCAGACCTTTCAGCATCTCGGGAGTAGGCCGGCCGCGTCCCCGTTGATACAGGCTGTAAACGCGAACACCCGTCGCTTGATCCACGCTGTCGTCGATGTCCCCGGTCCGCGTTGCGGAGAGTCCGTGCTCGGGCGCAAAGATCGCGACCAACGTCACGTTCGGCGCCTCCGCCAGCACATCAATCGCTCGTCGCCGATCCTGTGTGATGGCCGTTTCAGCCGTCAGCAGCCCAATACGGCGACCAGCCAGCGGCGCGAAGCGCCGTTCAACCAGAACGTCAAGGCCCGTCTTGACGCGGCTCGGGGCCGGAGCAGCCGCTCGGCTCGAGAACAGCTGAAGCGCAAGCAAGCCCAGAATGAACAGACGGTGCATGGCAGTGCCGGGCGCGCTCAACGTCTCAGCCTCGCCCTACCAAAACTCTGGACGCAAATTAGAATATGTCATTATAATAAGCGGACGATATAATGACTGTCAACCGCAACGCGCCGATTCCCCTATATCACCAACTCAAGACGTTGGTTTTGAAGGAGATAGATGCCGGGCGTTGGAAGCCGGATGACCAGCTCCCGACCGAACAGGAGCTCATGGCTCGGTTTCAGGTGAGCAAGATCACCGTACGGCAGGCGCTGCAAGAGCTCGCCCACGACGGCTATATCCGCCGCGAGCAGGGCCGCGGGACGTTTGTTCAGCGCCCTCCGCTCGAGCAGGGGCCCCGTGAGCTCACGAGCTTTACCGACGAAATGCGCCGCCGCGGGCTGCCGTCAACCTCCGAAGTGCTCGACCAGGGCGCGATCGAGGTACCTGCAGACGTCGCCGCGACGCTGGGAATGTCCTCCAGCGAGCCGGTCTTCCGCCTCCGTCGACTGCGCCTCGCAGACGGGGAGCCGATGGGAGTCCAGACCGCGTACATTCCTATGGCCTCGGTTCCTGGCATCGAGGAGATCAACTTCGCCCCATCCGTCTCGTTGTACGCGCTCCTCTCGTCCCGCTACAGCCTCTACCCCGCACGCGCACGGGAAACCCACGTTGCGGTGCTCATCAGCACCTGGGAGGCAGAGCTGCTCGGCGTCGCGCCTGGCTCGCCAGGTCTTGTCGCTGAGCGAGTAACCTATCTGGCCAGCGGGCGACCGCTCGAGTACGTCCAGTCAGTCATGCGAGGCGACCGATACAAGGTTGTCCTGGAGCTGACGACTCCACGAGCACGGAGGTAGGCGTGATCCCACGGCGCGACTTTTTGAAGCTCTCCGCCATGGTCCCCACCACGATCGGCGCCCGGGCGATGACCGCGAGCGTCCCCCAGAACGTGCGCAACGCGACCCGCTCGTCGACGTCACGCTTCTTTCCAATGGCGGTGTGGTACGGCGGCGGCCGGGCGCGCGCCCCCATGCTCGAGCGCGATGCACGAGCAAAGAAGCCGCGCTGGCGCGAGGACGTCCGGCACATCAAGACGCTCGGCTTCAACACCGTACGGGCGTGGATCGACTGGGCGTCCGGGGAGCCGGTCGAAGGCACCTATCGCTTCGAGACGCTCGACGTGTTGCTGGAGCTTGCCGAAGAACAACAGTTGAAACTCGTGCTCCAGGTGTACATGGATTCCGCACCGGAATGGGTCGGAGCGAAGTATCCCGATTCGCTGTTCGTCTCCTCCAACGGCCAAGCGATACACCCGGAGTCTTCACCCGGCTATTGTCGCGACCACGCGGGCGTGCGCGCGGCGGATGTCGCCTTCTATGCGGCGCTGGCGAAACGGGCGGTCCAGAGTCCGGCCTTCCTCGGGTTCGACCTGTGGAGCGAGCCGCATGTCATCAACTGGGCCAACCCCACGTGGATCCCGAATCCCGAGTTCTGCTTCTGCCCCCACACGAAGCGACGCTTCCGCCAGTGGCTCCGGAAGAAGTATCGATCGCTCGACGCGTTGAACGACGCGTGGTACCGGCGGTTCTCTGCGTGGGCAGAGGTGGAGCCCAGCCGCATCAGCACGATCCTGTCATTCGCGGATTACATCGACTGGAAAGCCTTCATCGTCGACAAGCTCGGTGAAGACTTGAAGGACCGCTACGACGCGGTCAAGGCGGTGGCGCCCGGTACCGTCGTGACCAGTCATGCCGCCGGGGTCGGCTTGTTCGCGTCTCCGCATCATTGGGAAGGCCAGGCGGATGACTGGACCATGGCCCAGCACGTCGACTTCTATGGGACGTCGTTCTATCCGAAGCACTCGGCCTTCGTTGATCGCGACGTGCCGTGGCGCGCCGCGCTGCTCGACTTCGCCCGCTCCTTCGGCTATGACGACGGTCGCGAGGGCTTCTGGGTTGGTGAGCTGCAAGGTGGCTTTGGCACCATCGCCGTCAACGTCAGTCCCACGGTAACGCCAGATGACCTCCGGGTGTGGACGTGGTCGGCCATCGCGCGCGGCGCCAAGGGCATCAACTACTACGCGTGGTATCCAATGAGCTCCGGCTATGAATCGGGGGGCTTCGGGCTGATTCAGCTCGACGGGACGATTACCGATCGCGCGAAGGCGGCTGGCGCCGTCGCACGTGTCGTGGATCGGTATCAGCAGTACTTCCTCGAAGCGCGTCCGCCTCGAACGGAGGTGGCCGTTGTCTACAATCCGCTGTCGCATTTCGTGGGCGGCCGGCAGCGGGCCACGCAGTACGGTGGCCCGCAAGGGGAGATGATTGGCATCGAACGCGACTCGCTCTTGGGTGTTCATCGCGCGCTCTTTCATCAGAACGTGCCACTCGACTACGTCCACATCGATTACGTCTCGCCGGAGAAGCTCCGGCCTTACAAGCTCGTGATCTTTCCCTACCCGCTGATGGTGCCCGAGGCCTCGGCGGCAGTGCTCGGTGAGTACGTCCGTACCGGCGGCCGACTGGTGGCCGAAGCCCGCCTCGCGTGGAACAACGAGCGTGGCTTCGCCGCCGAGCGCATTCCAGGGCTTGGGCTGTCGGAGGTGATGGGGTGCCGAGAGATAGCGGTCCAGACGGCCGAGGACGGTCGGACCGACATCCGGTGGACGAGCTCTGAGGTGTCAGGCGTCAAGCCGGGCGACGCGCTGCCAGCCCGGTGGTACGAAGAAACGCTGGCGCCGCTCGGACCCGACGCCCGCGTCGTTGCGAAGTTTGCCGATGGTCGGTCCGCCGGGATCGCGAACACATATGGAACCGGCGAGACGTTGATGGTGGGATCGTATGTGAGCGCCGCCTATCAGAGCACACCGACCGAGCCGGTCGAACGCTTTTACAATGGGCTGCTCGACTGGGCTGGCGTCACGAGGCCCGTCGCAGTGTCCGGCGCGGAGATCGAGGTCCGCTACCTGGAAAGTGGTCGCGACGTGTTGGTGTTCGTCTTCAATCACGGGAACGAGACGGCGACCGGCATCGTGTCGCTTCACCTGCCGCCGGGCGAGCACATCGGGACGAATCTCGAGACCGAGCGCCCTGTCGCGCTGAGCCGCAACGAGGACGGCATCCGATTCAACGTCACGCTCGAGCCCTCGGCCGTCCAGGTTCTGAGGATCGGCGAACCGTGACGACCGTGCTGGCGGTGGACGTCGGAGGCACCAAGACAGCGATCGCGCGCGTCGATGCGCAGGGACGCCTCTCGCATCACCGAACGCTGCCGTCCGCGCGGACGCTCGACGAGACTGTGACCGCGATCGCCAGCACGTCAGGTGACGTCGCTGCCGTGGGTGTGATCGTGCCAGGGATCTACACACCGGACACCGGCTATGCGTGGTGTCCGAATCTCTGGGGCACGGGCGAAGTCCCGTTGCGGGAGGCGCTACTGGGCGCGCTCCGCACGAAGGTCGTCATCGACAGCGACCGGTCAGGCTACGTGCTCGGTGAGACCTGGCTCGGCGTCGCGCGCGGGCTGCGCCACGTGGTGTTCGTCTCGATCGGGACGGGCATCGGCGTCGGCATTCTCGCTGACGGCGCACTGCTCCGGGGCGCCCGCGGCATCGCGGGCGCGGCTGGCTGGTTCGCGCTCGACGCTGAATGGAAGGACGTCTACCGAACGACCGGGTGTTGGGAGGCAGAAGCGGCTGGTCCGGCTGTGGCGCGCGCGGCGGGTGCGACCGACGCACAGCCGGTGGTGACCGCCGCACGATCCGGCGACGGCTCGGCCTGCCAGATTCTGGACCGGGCGACCCGCTACACGGGCATGGGCGTCGCCAATCTCGTCAGCGCCTTCAACCCGGAGATGGTGGTGCTTGGTGGTGGGCTCATTGAAGGTGCAGGGGATGTGATGCTCGATCGGATTCGTGCCGAGGTGACGCGTTGGGCGCAACCGATTGCCTCCGCTCACTGTCGGATTGAGCTGAGCGCGCTCGGCGGACGCGCGGGGCTATTCGGAGCCGCGCGTCTTGCGCTAGACACCTGTCGCGGAGGCGCTATCTAAGATAAACGGACCTAACCATGTCTTGCACACGATATTACGAACGTATCACGGCCATTCTTGAACGGATTCATACCTCCGAGCTCGAGACGCTGCGGCACGCGGGGGAGATGTTGGCAACAACCATTGCCAACGGAGGCCGTGTGTACCTGTTCGGCAGCGGTCATTCGGTCATCCCGGTGATGGATGTCTTTCCGCGCTACGGCAGCTTCGTCGGCTTCTATCCGCTGTACGACCCGCGGTTGATGTGGTCGAATGTCATCGGCCCGCACGGCGCCCGAGAGCTGCTGTGGATTGAACGGTGCGAAGGGTACATCGCCCAGTTCCTCCAAAGCTATCCGATCGGCGCACAGGACTGCATGGTGGTCTTCTCACATGGTGGGTTGAACGCGGCGCCCATCGAGGCGGCCCTCTACGCCCGAGAGCGCGGCGCCCGGGTGATCACCGTGTCCTCCCTGGAGAACGGACAGGTTGCCGCTGTGACCCATTCCAGCGGCAAAGCGCTGTCCGATGTCGCCGACCTCGCCCTCGATAACTGCGTGTCGCCGGAGGACGCGCAGGTAGAAGTCGGTCGTCCCGAGAAGATCGCCGCGGGCTCGACCATCGCCGCCGTCTTCATCGCGATGTCGCTGGTCGCAGAAACCGGTGCCCAGCTCGCCGCCAGGGGCTTCGATCTCACGACGTTCGTGTCACCGAATGTCACGGGTGTCGCAAAGGATCACAACCGACTGGTCTTCGACGAGTACACACGCAGGTGGTACGAGCGACACCCAGATCCGGTCGTCCGCTGATGCCTGCGCTTCCGGCGGCTCGCTCGGCGCTGACTGCGTCCGCCTGTGCCGGCATGTTCCTGTTCGGCATCGTCATGGCGATCGTCGGGGCCGTGGCGCCGATGCTTGCGGAACGGCTCGACCTGGACGTGGCGGGTATCGGCACGCTGTTTCTCGTGATGAACGGCGCGATGCTGGTCACGAGCCTGCTGGTCGGGTTGGCCGTGGACCGCTTCGGGTTGAAGCTCCCCTTGGTCGTGGGATCCGCGCTGGTGGCCGCGGCGCTCGTCGCCATCGCCTCGGCCGCACGCGTTGTCGACCTGATGCCGGCCGCTGTCTGTCTGGGCTTAGGCGGGGCTGCGTTGAACGGCGGCACCAATACCCTCATCGCGGATCTCTACGAGGACCCTCGCCAGAAGTCCGCCGCGCTCAACCTCCTCGGCGTCTTCTTCGGCGTGGGCGCCGTGTTCCTGCCGTTCAGTCTCGGTGCGCTCTTGTCGCGGCTTGGGTTCGCGGGACTCCTCGTGGGAACGGCGGGCCTCTGCGCCCTGACGGCACTCGGTATCGCGTCCGTTCGTTTTCCCGCGCCCAAGCAGGCTCGTGGATGGCCTCTTGCCCACATCCCGCGGCTCTTTCGCTCGCCACTCGTCGTGACGATGGCTGTTCTCTTGTTCTTTCAGTCCGGGAACGAGTTCATGCTCGGCGGGTACACCGCCGCGTTCATGACGCGCGACCTGGCGCTTGGCGTCGACACCGCGTCGTACGTGCTGGCTGCGTACTGGGGTGCGCTGATGCTCTCGCGCGTGGGGCTCAGCGGCCTGCTACTTCGGATCAGTCCGCACGCGCTCATCCTCGGCGCGGCCCTGCTCTCGATCGTCGGCGCGCTCGTGATCGCCTCCGCTCGCACACCAGCCGCGGCGATCGCCGGTGTGGTCCTGACCGGCGCGGCGCTAGCGGGCATCTTTCCAACGGTGCTGGGTGTGGCCGGTTCAGTATTCCCGGAGCGCTCGGGCAGCCTGTTCGGGCTGTTGTTCACGGCCGCGCTGACCGGGGGCATGACGATGCCCTGGCTGGCCGGTCGGTTGGCGGAGGCTATCAGCCTTCGAGGGGTCTTCGTGCTGGTCGCCGTGAACTTCGGGCTCATCGCGCTGCTGAGCCAAATCGCGCGCCGTCGATCAGACTGACTCGACCATCGGCTGCGACTCGACAATTACCCCGTTCAACGCGGCTACGAGCCGAACCATACCCCCACGCTTGTTTACACGCGCTTGTCTCGCTGGTCGCGGTACGGTCACACACCAAGCGTATTGTTCGACCCGTTCCGTACTCCGCAGAGCCTGCCCCCCGTTGCGTCTGCGAACGGGTCACCTTGAATTGTATCCGTTGCATCGCTCGAGAAGTGGTCCGACCCAACTCAGAAAGGATTCACCATGACGCGCTCAGTGCTACATCTCGCATTGGGTCTGCTCACGTCGGCAGCCCTCATCGCGCTGCCTGCGCGAGTCCATCTATAGGAACGCGATCAGGATCATCAAGATCGGGATTCTCGGCATCGAGACCAGGACCGTGGCGCAACCATGACGATGACGATCGTGGGAAGTCGCGTCGCATCGTCCAGCTCCCCAGCGGCCAATTCGTCACGCCGACCGCTCTCCGCAATGCGGTCCAGCAGTATCTGAATCCTGGCTTGGCCGCCTACCCGAACTTCATCGTAGGCGAGGCCGTGCGGTCGCAGCTCAGCCCGGCCGGCAAAACGCTGGCGATCCTCACCGCCGGTCAGAACTCGCTCTACAAGCCCGACGGCACGGTCGACGTTGACGCCGTAGAGCCCACCGTCGGGTCCTTCGACCAGCTCGCCGCGGGAGCCCTCGCCCTCCGGATAAGGATCAAAGGGCATGTCGGGCGGACTGCCAACGAACGCGAATCGATGGAGCACCTCCACGTCCCCCGCGAGGCTCACGCGAAAGATCGCTCCCGGGCCGCCACGGAGGGTAAGGGTGGTCGGCGCGGTGCCGTACAGTGCCCCGTCGGTTCCCAGCACGAGGGCGGCCCGCATGTTCTGGGGATCGTCCTGTTCGACGAACTGATGCACGAGCGTGAGCTCGCCGTCCGGCGAGATTCTGAAGATCTCGCTCGACGGGGTGGTGCCGTAGAAGAATCCATCCAGCGCACGCGTCAAGCTGGCGTACGGATAATTCATTGTTTTCGGCGACCTAATATGACGGAGAGGGTGCGATTCGGAGCCGGGAGACCTATTGGAAACAAATAACTTATAGCATTTTCGGAATCCTCGCGATTCGCACGATGCGCACGAAAGCGGGGGTCGAGACACGGATTGAGAACGCGAAGTGTCCTTGCTCGACTGACTCTCGCCAGGGAAAAGGCGGCGAGCCAGCGGCGCGCTCACGACCACCAGGTTCGGAGGGGCCGGACGTGGGCTCGGCGCGAGTCCCGATCCTTCGACCACGGGCGTTTTGATAGTCTGGAAGTAGCCCGGCGGCCACCGATGATTTGGGACGCGACGCGCCGTCCAAGGATCAGACAAACACGGCACTGCGGTGCCGACTGAGGAGGAGATTGATGCCAAGCACTGTTCGGCTCCACCGGGTGCTGCAAGCCACGCCGGACCGAGTCTATCGAGCGTTCCTCGACCCCGACGCCATGGTGAAGTGGCTGCCCCCGAACGGCTTCACGGGCAAGGTCCACCATCTGGAGCCACGAGTGGGCGGCACGTACAAGATGTCGTTCACCAACTTCACCTCGGGCAAAGGCCATTCCTTCGGTGGCGAGTACCTCGAGCTCGTGGCAAACGAGCGCATTCGACACACGGACAGATTCGACGACCCAAATCTACCGGGCGAGATGCAGGTGACGGTGACGTTGAAGAAGGTGTCTGTCGGGACCGAGGTTCATATTGTGCAGGAGGGCCTGCCGGATGTGATCCCGCCAGAGGCGTGCTACCTCGGTTGGCAAGAGTCGCTGACGCTGCTGGCGAAGCTCGTCGAGGCGGAGATTCCGGATTAGCAACCTGCCCTGGATCGTAGGCGACTACAGTGAGTCGCCGGGTCTGGACGTCGCGGTGCTCGGACAGCGCTCGTGCGGTGAGGAGGCTGCACAGCTTGGACGCGGTGTACGCGTGCTCGCCCGCTTCGCGAAGAGTATTCACCTCACTGATTTGTGCTATTTGGACGCGCGCTCCAAGGATCCGAAGGAGTACCTGACGCTCATAGAAGCGAACCCTCGGGCCGCCGCTATTCGTATCTGAGCGCCCTAAGAGGATCGATCCGGACCGCTCGCCGTGCTGGCATCCAGGTCGCCGCCAGCGCAACACTCACCAATAGGAGCGCGCTGTCGCGCTCGCCGCGCATGGCCACAGCGATCCGCGCGTTCATCGTGGCAAGCTCCTTGATCACGATGTTGGGATCGATGGCCCAGATCGTTCGCCGCACCTCGGGCGCCAGGCGGAGCGGATCACTCTCGGCGGTTCGCAGGACGAATGTCAGCGTGCGCCAGGAGATGTGAACGCCGGGCATCTGCGAAAGCGGCGCAATAAGGAGCGGCTCCGGCGGCTGGCGAAGCGAGCGGTCGGGAACGTCCTGAGATACGCCGACGATGGTAAAGACCTCGGGGCCCGACCCCGACGTGACGCGCGCGCCAAGGATGTCGCCATTCGGCACGAATCGTCGCTGGAACGCCTCGTTGACAATGGCGACGAGGCGGGCGCCCGCCCGATCACGCTCGGTGAAGTCGCGACCACGGATGCGGGGAATGCGTAGGGTTCGAAAGTAGCCGGGCGTCACGAACGCGACCGGGACCCGGGATTCCTCCGCAGAAACCGTCCGTCCGTCGACCGCGAGATTGCCGAAACCAGCACCGATTCCGTCAAGCGGCCCGAGCGAAATGGCGGCGGCCGACGCCACGCCTGGTATCCGCTCCAGGCGGTCTCGCAGGTCGCTGAAGAACAGGGCAAAAAATGTCGACCCCGCCTGGAAGTCGTCCTGATCGATCTCCGCCGGCAGGCCAGGGGACACGCGCACAGTCAGTAGCCGATCGGCGTCAAAGCCTCGATCCTGAGCGCTCAGATTCCACAACGTCTGCCCGAATAGCGCGGCGGCGACCACCAGGACGAACGTCACGGCCGTTTCTGCGGACAGCAGCACACGGCGAACGCGGTTTCGGCCAGTGACTGTGGGCGCGCCGCTGCCGACAATACTAGCCATGCTGACTGGCCTGACACCCGGCAGCGAGACGAGGCCGCACAGCATCCCTGTGGCGACCGCGATCGCCACGTTGAAGATGAACACGCTCGCGTCGATCGGTATGGCGTCAACGTGCGGCAGGCGATCGGCAAGCAGGGTGCGAGCGACACCGCGGGTCGTGTAGGTGAGCAGGAGGGCGACGGCCGAGCCGAGCAGCGCCAGCAGGAGGCTTTCGGTGAGGACGAGCCGCGCGAGCCTGCCCCAGCGTGCCCCTAATGCCATCCGCACGACCAGCTCGCGCTGTCGTGTCGACGCGCGGGCGAGCAGGAGACTGGCGACGTTCGCGCAGGCGACGAGCATGACGAACCCCACAGCGCCCATGACCAGCCAGAGGCGCTGTCGGACGTTGCCGACGAGGCGGTCGTGTAGCAGCGCGGCATTGAGCTCCCAGCGCTCGATGGCATCGCCGCTAAACTGGATGCCAGCCTCCTGCTTGAAGATCGCCAGGAGCTCACCGGTGGCCGACGCAGGCGTGCTCCCTGGCGCCAGCCGTCCGATCACCTTGACGGAGGCGTCGAGGTTGGCAACGCGCAGAACATCCGGCTGAGTATCGGTTGGCATTCCCGTGGCAGGGAGTGAGCCTCCCGCTGGGAAGAGGAATCCCGCGGGGGCCACGCCGACGATGGTCACCGGGTTGCCGGTGGTCGTCAGCGTCTTGCCGACAATTGCCGGGTCGCTCCCAAACGCGCGTCGCCAGAAGTCGTGACTCAGCATGCCGACCGCCGGAGCTCCGCGACCCCCATCGGTCGCGGCGAAATCGCGGCCAATGATGGGGGTCACGCCCAGCAGCGACAGGAAGTTCCACGTCACCTCCGCCGCGTCGATCTGCTGCGACGCGCCCCCATGGACCAGCGTCGCCGCCCGCGGGCCATTGAACCCCGCGAAGTCGCTCAGCGTCCGCGCACGGTCACGCCACGCCGTCGTCAGCCAGGTAGGCGCCAGACTCAGCGGGCCCGTGTCAACGAGGACGAGAGTCGCGGGATCGCGGTACGGCAGCGGCCGCAGGACCACTGCGTTGATGACGCTGAAGATAGCGGTATTCACGCCGATGCCAAGCGCGAGTGTCAGGATCGCCACCGACGCAAAACCGGGCGAGCGCCGCAGGGAGCGTAGAGTGTATCGGGCGTCCTGGGCGAGCTGCTCGAGGAGGGACCATGCCGGGAGAGTACGAGCGTCTTCCCACCGCGATCTCACATGGCCCAGGTCGCGGCGGAATCTTCGAAGGAATGAGGTCATCGTCTTGCCTCATCGGCAGGGATTCGAGCCAAGTCACGGTATGCCACGTGAATAATAGAATGGAACAAGCTGATTCTGGGCTGCGTGCCACTGGAGGTTGATACAGATCGACTCAATCAACTCTTGGGGCACGAACGTGCGCCAAGTGAGCGTCGCGGGGTGAGGCCCGTAGGGTCTCAGCTCGCAAGAACTGGCCGCGGCGCCAGTTAGGCACAAAGTCTTGTGCCACTCATTGGCGACCTACGTCCCGGCACACGAATGGTTACCGGGCAAAGACGCTTTCGGTTCCAAGGTCATTCGCTGCGCAGCGTCCGAATTGGGTCTACGGAGACGGCGGCGCGTGCCGGGGCGATCACGGCCAGGGCGGCGACGAGCAGAATCACGACCACCGTCGCGGCGAGCACCAGTGAATCGACGGTCTTAGCGCCGGACACGAACCCTGCCACGATCCGGCTCACCCAGGAAGCCGCCAGCAGGCCCATGAGCACGCCGCCAATCACGGGGCGTGCAGCGTATCGGCCGACCAGTGCCAGCACGTCCTCCCGGCGCGCGCACGCCGATCTCACGCGTCCGCTGCGAGACGATGAACCCCACGACGCCGTACACGCCGCACGCGGTGATAAACAGCGCGAGCACACCGAAGGCGAACACGAGCACCGTGCTGAAGCGATGCTCCGCGAGCGACTGCCCCAGGACGCTCTCGAGCGGACGCACGGCCGACACGCTCATGGCCGAATCGCGGCTCCGCAAGGCCACCGGGAGACTGCCCACCGGCCCGCCGTCCCGGCTGCCGCGCACCAGCAGCGTCATCGCGAGCGACGGCCGGCGCTCGGTGAGCGGCACGTAGACGATGGGCTGAATGTCGAAGGCTGTGGGAGACGGGACGACATCCGCAGCGACGCCCACGATGGTGCGGTAGGTGACCCAGGATTCCCCCTCAAGCACGATGTCCTGCCCGATCGGATCGCGGCCCGGCCAGTACCGCTCCGCCATGGTCTCGTTGACGATCGCCACGCCCGGCGCGACGGGTCCCGTACCGGTCAGCCGGCCTTCCGTCGCGCGGTCGCGTGGCGTGAAGCGGCGGCCCCGCAGCAAGGGAACGCGGAGCACGTCGAAATACCATGGCGTGATGGCCTGCGCGATGGCCGGCCAGCGATCTGCGTCCGGCTGAGCGCCGGAGCTGCGGCCGTGCCTGAAGAAATCCGGCGTCTCGCGCGCCCCGGGAGGCACACTGACGAGCGCGGCCGACCCAACGCCCGGCAGCGTCCGGACATAGTCGAGGATCTCGGGATAGAAGGCGGCTAGGCGTTCCCATTCGGGCCGTCCGCCGATTCGGAGTCCCTCTGCCGGCGCGAACCTGCCGAGTGGGACCGCCAGCTCCGCAACCCAAACGTTCGATGGATCCATCCCGAGATCGCGGTTTCTCAACTGGAGGAAGCTCTGGATCAGAAGCCCCGCCCCGAAGAGTAACGCGAGGCTCAACGCCACCTCCGCGGCAAGCAGCACGGCGCCCGTGCGCACGCGGCCGGGCGCGGCGAGCCGCGCCGAGCCGCTCCTCAACCCCTCGTCGGCGTTCTCGCGTTTGAAGAGGAGCCAGGGCGCAAGCGCGAAGACGAACGAGGTCAGAACCGAGAGACCAAGCGCGAAGCCGAGGATCCGGAAGTTGATGCCAATCTCCTGCAGCCGCGGAACCTCCGGCGGCGCCCACGCGAGCGCGAGGTCGAGCAGCACGTTCGCAAGCAGGACGCCGACCGCGCCCGCCGCGAGCGTTGTGAGCAGGCCTTCTGCAAGCGATGATCGAACGAGGCGGCCGCGCGTCGCGCCCAGCGCGAGCCGGACCGCCAACTCCTGCCGGCGCGCCGTCGAGCGCGCAAGCACCACGCTCGCGACGTTCGCGCATGCAATCAGGAGCAGGCATACGACCGCCGCAAAGAGCGCAATGAGCGCCGGGCGCACGTTGCCGACGACCACCTCCGTCATGGGCTCCATGACGACGGTCCAGCCCGCGTTCGTGTCCGGATGGTCGGCCGCCGACTGCCGCGCAATTGTGCGCAGCTCCGCGCGCGCCCGGTCGATGGACACGCCTGGCTTCAGCCGGCCGATGGCATCGAACCCGCGGTCGCCCCGCCCCATCCCGCGCGTCAGGATGTCCTCACCCCAGATCTCGGTACCGGCCGGAAAGTCGAAGCCCGGGGGCATTACGCCGACGATCGTGAGATCGCTGACCCCGTTGAGCGTCACACGCTCGCCGATGACGGCGGGATCGCCTGCGAACTTCCGCTGCCACAGCCGATGGCTGATCACGACCTCCAGACGCCCGGAGTAATCCCGCGGATCGCGGTCTCCCGTGGGCCGCCCCTCCTCGGGCAGGAATCCGCGACCGAGGACGGGGACTGCGCCGAAGACGCCGAAGAACGCCGGCGAGCCGGACGTAATCTGAAGCCGCTCTGTCGAGCCGTGGGCGGTGGCGAGCGTACGAGTCGTTCGGTAGAGGGCCAGCGCCTCGAACGCGGTGCTGCGCTCGCGCCAGTCGAGAAAGCTTCCGGGGAGCACCTCGAACCGCTCCAGGCCCCGGTCCGGACTGCTCTCCCACAGCCACACGATACGCTCCGGATGATCGTACGGGAGAGGCCGGAGGAGGACGCCCTCGAGCACGGTGAAGATCGCCACCGTCGCCCCGATGCCTAGCGCCAGTGTGACGACAGTCACGGACGCGAAGGCCGGATTGCGTCGAAGGGTGCGCCACGCGTGGCGCACGTCACGGATGATGGTTTCCATGAGTGGCAACCGGCGCTGGTCACGCCATTGTTCTTTCGTGGACTCGACGCTGCCGAATCTCAGAACCGCCGCCCGGCGTGCCTCATCGGGCTCCATGCCTGCACGAATGTTCTCCTCTCTCAGCATTCGGATGTGCAGCTCGATTTCGTCCCTGAGCTCGTCGTCTCGCGGGGACGGGATCAGGGTTTCGCACAGGCGACGCCACAGTCGACGCACAGGTCTCATCACGTCCCCACTTTCAATGCGAAGAACTTCGCGATGATGTCAGTTGTCTGCTCCCAGTGTTGTCGCGCTGACTCGAGCTGCCGTCGGCCTGCTTTCGTGATGCGATAGAACTTCGCGCGACGATTGTTTTCCGAGGCGCCCCACTCGGTGGTGATGCACCCCTCTTGCTCGAGCTTCGCAAGGACCGGGTACAACGTGCCGTGATTCACCGCCAGGAGCTCACCGCTGATCTGCTCGATGCGCCGGGCGATAGGCGACGAAGGGGCCATCTGTCGCGGACACGACCACCGTGTCCGGATCCGCCGGATCCACGGCAAGGTCTACGAGAGAGAGGTGTTGCAATCCATCCTCGGGCGACCTCCATGAATCCCCGGCGTCGGCGCTTTCAAAGTACCCGTCGCCCGCTGCCGAGTAGACCCGGCCGGGTGCAAGCGGGTGCGTTGCCGCCCGGTGCGTGTCGTACGGACCGCGGCGAACGCGATCATGCCAGGTCCGTCCGCCGTCGAACGTGCGCACGAGGGCGCCTGCCTCGATCGCAACGAATACGCGGTCGGCAGCGCTGACATCGGCTTCGATCCACCGAACATGATGGGTATGGGGGCGTGGCGGAAAGCTCCAGGTGGAGGCTGAAGGCAGCGCGCGCAGGCCGGCGAGGTCCACCCAGTTATCCCCGCCAGTCTCTGAGCGAAACACCACACTGGGTTCGGTGCCGGCATAGACGATGCCGAACCCGTCAGCCCGCTGCGCGTGACCCACGGTGACGGCCGTGATCGTGGGGTGGTCGATGCCCGGTCCGACCGGTTCCCAGTTCCGGCCGCCGTCGCGGCTTCGGAAGAGACCCGCAGCAGCAGTTCCGCAGTACACACGAGCCAAGTCGCGCGGGTCGACCGCGACACATACAGACGACTGTCCGCGCAGGTGTTCGTCGACGGCCCAGGTGGACCTGCGCCGGGCGATCAGCAGGGCCGCCCGCGTGACGACTGCGATGCTGACCGTGGCTCAATTATCGCCGAAGATCACCAACACCGTCGCTGGTGCAGGAGCAGCAACGGAGGGTGATTGACGGCGGCCATGATGGCCCGCTTTGGTCAGTGGACTCGTTCCGGCTAAACCTGTCAGTCTCTTAAAATAACGGGCCTGTCTGTATCGATCGCGCATGAGCGTGGTGAGCTCCACTCGATCCCACCCAAGACGGAAGATCCAGCACGCTGTGAAGGGCCGTCTACGCGAGATCAAGGAAGACGATAGCCGAAGGGTTTCCGACAGCGGCGTAGTGGCCGGTGAAAGAGAGGGCGCCGGTCGCGCGATCCACGCGGAAGACGGTCACGGCGTCGGCGCGCTGGTTGCAGCAGTAGAGGAACCGGCCCGTCGGGTCGAAGGCGAAGCTGCGAGGATAGTCTCCACGCGTCCATTCTTCGCCAACGAACGTCAGGCGGCCGTCGCGGCCCACGGAGAGGATCGCGATGCTGTCGTGCAGCCGGTTGCCCGCGTAGACGTACCGCCCGTCGGCGGACACCAGGATCTCGGAGCAGAAATTGGTGCCGGCAAAGCCGCGCGGCAACGTGGAGATCGTCTGCCGCGCCGACAGACGCCCCGACGCGGAGTCGTAATCGAAGAGCGCCACCGTGCTGCCTTCCTCCTGAATCGAGTAGAACCAGCGGCCATTGGGGTGGAAATGGAAATGCCGGGGGCCGTCTCCAGGAGGAAGCGAGACCGAGGGTGGGTCGTTCGGCGCCAGCACGCCATGCTGTTCGTCGAACCTCCAGATGAAGATCTTGTCGAGACCGAGGTCCACGTGAAGCACGAAGCACCCGGAGGGATCGGCCTGGATCATGTGCGCGTGGGTCCGATCGTGACCGCTGACGGCGAAGCTGCCCGGCGGGGCGTTGGTCGCCCGGGTGGGGCCGATGGTGCCGGCATCGACCTTGACGTCCGAAGGATCGCCCAGCTCGCCGTCAGCCACGATCGGGAGCACCGCCACCGAACCGCCAAAGTAGTTGGCCACCAGCAGGTGACGTCCGCCCGGATGCACGCTGACGTAGGTGGGGCCGGCGCCGCCGGAGCGCACCGTGTTGAGAAGCTCGAGCGTTCCGTCGCGGCGATTGACGGCGAACGCGCTGACAGTGCCCTGCTTGTCGTCGCCGACCCGATCGGTCTCATTGGCGGAATAGAGGCGTGTTCCGGCGGCATTGAGGGCGAGGCAGCTCGGGCTCGTGCCCATTTCGACGATGCCGATGGACGTCAGTGCGCCGGCGGCGCGATCGACCCGGAAGAGATGGATGCCGCGGCCATTCCCGGGGGGGAGATCCACCTGGGTCGGCAATGTGTCGCGCAGAGGCGAGCTAAAGGTCCCGACATAGGCGACGAGGGGTGCGGCGACTTCGCCCGGTTCCGCCCGGGGCAAGAAAGGCGACAGCAAGGGGCTCCCCGCCAGTGCGGTTGATGCCTTCAGGAACGAGCGCCGCGTGGGATTGCGTCGGATCATGAGGCCGTCTGCATGGGAACGTGGCTCCAAGAAGCTGCCTTGTCTTGCAAAGGCAGCGAATCGGGCGCAGGGGCTTCGCAGCCGATGCGTCCGGCGACAAGACATAGATTATCCTGTTCACACGACACTCGAAGAGATCGACAGTTTGCCGCGGCTATGGGGGAAAGGCGTGTCATGGCGCGGAGGGTGGACCAGCCACGAGCCGGCCGGGGGCTCGATACTTCTTCGACGCATCGTCGAGCACGAGCACCCAGTCGCTGCCGAGCCCCTCGTACTGCGGCGTGAACTCGCGCCTGCCGCTGTTCTCGAAGACGCCAATGTCGGTCGACGTCCCGTTTCGCGGGTTGTACCAGTACGCCTTCACATGGGTCCCGGAGATCCTGCCAAGATTGGCGGTGAAGGCAATCCCCGATCCCGTATAGACGAAGACGTGATCAGGAGCACGCATGGCCTGGATGCGCTCTCGGCCGTCCAGCACGTCAACGATCAATGACTGATCGGGCACGCGGGAGAGCATCGGGCGCGACTCCATCAGCGTGCGGACATGTTGCATCTGCGACGCGCCCGAGCGATGGATCGCCTCCGTCCAGAAATAGAGCGGACCGTTGACCGGCCGGCGGCCCGGGGCGTACATCTGCCAGACCGAGTGATGGCCATAGGCCACGCCCGCTGCGCCGGCAAACAACGTCCAATACGCGCGCTGACGCACGTGGTTGTCCGACGAAAAGCCGTTCTCCCGGACGCCACGCGCGAATCCAATCGGGTGGTCCTCGTAGAGCGGTTCGCCTTCAATCACCGGCTTGACCGGCGTGCGCGCGTAGTCCGCGGCGATCTTCTCCCAGGGTCGGGCGGTCGCCGCGGGCCCGTGTCCCGTCTGCTGCATGTTGACGTCCAGCCAGGGATCGCCGTGAAACCACGTGGAGGACGTGTGGCCGCCACCCGGATGGTACGTGGTCAGCACGGCATCGTAGTTCTCACGCCCGGACGCGCCGATCGCGATCCCTCGCGCCATGGCACGCCAGACGTCTTCGAAGCCCTGGCCAGTCCGGTCGCCGCCCAGCACCCAGATGATGCCCTTCTTTGCATACCGCTTTCCGAGAAACTCTCCGTACGGCTGTGCGTTGGCCGCGGTGATCACTTGCTCGTCCCGCGGGTTGACGCCCAGCCATCGCCCCCACGTGGGCAGAAAGGCGACATACAGGCCGCGCCGGTTCGCTTCGTCGACCACGTAGTCGACGTGATCCCAATAGTCGTACTCCTCGGCGTTGGCTGGGTTCGCCCCTGGCGTTGTCGCAGGCCTCGCGGGATCCTTGTCGATGAGTGGCAAGTCGCCGTACGTGTTGGGATCGTCGATCCCGTTCAACTCGGCGAGGGCGACGGCCTGAATGACCGTGAATTTTTGCCGCGCCCTAAGATCGAGGTACTCGCGGACCTGCTCCTGATCGGCTCGATGGAACAGCTCCCAAGCGGTGTCGGAGAGATACAGAAACGGGGTTCCATCCTGCTGAACCAGATAGCGCTGGTCCGCATGCACGGCGAGTCGCGGCAGCGGCATCCGCGCCGCGTGTGCCGACCCGGGCTGCGGAGGCCGGAGGCCGGTCCGGGATAACGCGGCAGCGGCCACGCTGCAGCCGAGCATCACGAGCGCGCCGATCGTGTTGACTTTTCCCATAGACGTCCTCTCGCGCGGCAGACGCGCTGGTCAGCACTGAACGCGCAGCGACGGCCTGCGTCTGGCGAGGCGGCCGCGTCGATGTCTGCCGGACAAGGAAGCTTACGCCATCGCCCGGCCGCCACCACAGTCGGGTCGGGCCGAATTTCGCATAAACTGCCACACGGAGTGTGTCGAATCTTCGGGACCTACAGACCCTGCCAGGACTACCGCTTGGATCTCCGCTTCCTCCTTCTCGCGCTACCGCCCGCTCTAGCGATCGGCCTCGGACGATTTATCGACCGCCGACGTATTCCTCCGTCCCCCGTCGACGCCGCGCTCGTGTTTGGAACCGGCGTGCCGTGGAAAGCGGCGAGTCGCGTCGACATGGCGCTCTGGCTCGACCGACACCGGCTGGTCCGCCATTTCATCGTCAGCGGCGCGCCGCTGATGAAGAGCGACCCGATGACCGAGGCCGAGTGGCTGCGAATCCAATTGATGGAGGGCGGCGTCGCCGCGAATCGGATCTTGGTCGAGAACCGCGCGACCAACACCGCGCAGAACGTGGAGCTCTCGCTGGCGGTCCTCGAGCGCCACGGATTCTCGAGCGTCGTCCTCGTGATGTCCGACTTCGAAGGCATCCGCGCGCACCTCACGGCCCGGCGCGCTTGGATCGGGCGACGCCTCGCGATCTACGACTGTCACGCACGATCGATCGGTCACTGGCATGCGTGGACGTGGTGGCTGTCACGCGAAGGCTGGAGCCTGACTTGGTTCACCGTGTCCCGCCTCTTCCGCTACCGCCTGCTGCGTTTTCTCTGGTCGAGACCGTGACGGCATGCGGAAAGGCGGCTGATCATGCAAGCGATTGAGGCAACCACGACCGGCGGCGAGACGTACGTCCCGCGGCGTGGCCTAGCAGAGCTCGAGTCCCAGCGCTGTCTGGTTTCTGGTGCCTACCCGCACATCGACACCCTGTACCGTGGCCGTCGTTCCGCCAATGCCGGTGACGACCCTTGCTAGTCATTCCGCAGCGCCTCAATCGGATCCACGTTGCTCGCGCGGCGCGCGGGCACGTAGCTCGCCAGCATGCCGATCCCGATCATCATGACCGACATCGCAACGAACACCACGGGATCCACCGCGTTGACTTCGTATAGCAGCGCATCCAGGAGGCGCGTCGACGCCAGCGCCGCCGCGACGCCCACGATAGCGCCAACCAGCACCACCTTCGCCCCCTGCGACACCACCAAGCGCCGCACCGCGCCGGGGGTTGCACCGAGCGCCACGCGCACGCCGATCTCCCGCGTCCGCTCGGCGACGACGTACGCCAGCACCCCGTACAATCCTACCGCTCCCAGAATCAGCGCCAACGCCGCGACGACGGCAAGCGTCAGCATGGTGAACGACAGCTGGACCATGGACCGCTGCGCCAGGAACTCCATGGTGTACTCGCGGTACACCGGCGCTTCCGGCGCCACCTGCCGCACGAGCTCGCGCACTTCGCGGCCAAGCATCGCGGCCCGCGGCGACTTGACGACGTAGGCCGGCGATCCCATCGCCCATGTGGTCGGTGTCGGTCCCGTGAGCGGAAAGTACGCGATGGCCTCGCCGGCGTCCCGCCAGTCGTTTTGCTTCACGTCCTCCACGACGCCGACAACGGTGAACCACTGTGGCGTGTCGCCGGTGCTACGGATCCGCTGCCCGAGGGGATCCCGATCGGGCCACAGCCGCATCGCCGCCGACTGGCTGATGATGACGCTGCTGTTCGGCGTGACGGCTTCGTCGGGTGTGAACCGGCGTCCCCGCAGCAGGTCTATCCCCATGACGCGGAAGTAGTCGCCGCCGGTGAAGGTCTGATCGAGCAGTGCCCCACCGCCCTCCGGGGGCATCGAGTCGGTGAGGAACCGTTCCGTGCTGGTCCCTTCGTCGAGGGGGATATTGTTGACGACCCCCACGGTGGTCACGCCGGGAAGGGCGCGCAGGCGGTCCATGAAGTCCAGATGGAACCGCCCCCAGGTTGGCCCGTCGGTGAGGCGTTCCTGTTCTGGCGCGAACTGGAAGGTGTAGATGTCGGCGGTATCGTAGCCGGGATCGACGGTTCGCAGCCGCTGGAAGCTCTGCACCAGCAGCGCGGAGCAGATGAGCAGCACCAGTGCGAGCGCCGTCTGCCCGACGACCAGAACATCGCGTCCCAGATGGCGGCGGCCGGTGCTGCCGCGGGACCCATCGCGAAGACGAGCGAGATCGGGCGACGAAGCGTGCAGCGAAGGAATGGCACCGCAGGCCAGTGCCGCAACCACCACCAGCCCGAACGCGGCAGCCAGCGTGGACGCGTCGAGCCCCACGAGGCCGAGTCGGGGGATGCCCTCGGGGGCGGCGCGCAGGAAGAGCGGGAGCGTCAATACGCTGAGGATTACGGCCAACCCGCCCGCCAGCAACGCGACCAGAATTGCCTCAATCATTAGCAGCCGGGCGAGCTGCGCGCGCGACGCACCGATCGCGCGGCGCACTGCTAGATCCCGGTGACGCCCTCCGGCGCGGACCAGGAAGAGATTCGCGACGTTGGCGCACGCGATGAGCAGCACGACCGTCACCGCCCCCAGCAGCACCCACAGGGATGTGCTGGCCGTCGGACCGACGAGGCGGTCGAGCAGCGGCTCCACGACCGCGTTGTGCTGCCCGATGATCCGCGCGTAGTTGGGCGACCCGCCGAAGCGCGCCGGGAGCTCCTTCGAGAGCCGCGTGAGCTCGGCGCCGAGCTGCTCGCGCGTGACCCCCGGCTTCATGCGCGCGACCACGGGCGCCCCGAACTGCCCGGGGCGAACCTCGGCCGGCCGGACCTCTCCGGCCACCCAGAGCAGCGTCCCCTCGGTGGGGAAGCTGAACTCCGGCGGCATGACGCCGATAACCTGGCGCATCTCGTCAGCGATGAAGTACGTCTTCCCGACCACTGCGGGATCGCGGCCGAACCAGGTGCTCCAGAGCCGGTCGCTGATGAGAACGACCCGATCTGCGTCGTCTGAGACTGGGAGCCGCCCGACCTGCGGCCGGGCGCCGAGCGTGGCGTAGATGTCGTTCGTCGGAAACGCCATCGGAATCCGTTCGACGCGATCCTCCGTACGCAGCGTCGAGGTCCCCACCCCACCGAACAGGAAGATGCCGTCGAGGAGCTGCGAGCGCTCCTTGTAATGCACGTAGAACTCCTGGCCGAGGCCGAAACGCTCGGGGAGGTCCGACCCCGGCGCCGTGCCGGCCACGACGACGAGGCGGTCTGAATCCGGGAACGGTAGCGGCCGGAGCAGGACCGTATTGACGACGCTGAACATCCCGACCACCGCCCCGATGGCAAGAGCGAGGGTGGCGACGGAGGTGACGAGAAAGCCCGGCGTGCGGACGAGCGCCCGCCAAGCGTGACGGAAGTCCGAAATCCACTGCATGATCACAACGGCGTCCCTCCCAGGGACTGGGAGATTCGACGGAGATGGGGCCGCAGGGGTTTACCTTCGCCCGGC
>WHTT01000068.1 GCA_009377605.1 Luteitalea sp. | reverse complement strand
CGGAAGGCCCTGACGCCACGGCCAGCGTTCGTGGCGATCTTGGCGTGCTCGGCCATGAGCTGTGTCTCTATCCGGAGCTGACCGCACGCGAGAACCTCCGTTTCTTCGCCCAACTGTACGGCGCCAGTGATGTCGAAGCGCGCGCCGAGGCCGGACTTGCGTCGGCGCGGCTCGACGAGCGTGCCGACGATCCCGTGAGCGGCTTTTCCCGGGGAATGCGTCAGCGTCTCGCGTTCGAGCGCGCCGTTGTTCACGAGCCCCGTTTTCTCCTGCTGGACGAACCGTTCACGGGCCTCGACGACTCGTCGACGGCGCGGCTCGTGGAGCGAATACGAGACCTACGCGCCGCTGGTGTTGGCGTGATCGTGGCGACGCACGACCTCGAGCTCGTCGATGGCATGCTCGATCGCGCCGTGATTCTTCGCGCGGGGCGCGCTACGGTCGTCGAGGCTCCGGGCACCGCATTGCGTGTGCACTATGCACAGGTCGTCCACGGTGAGCCCAGCCCCGCTGCACCTCCGCCCTCGGGCTTCCGCCTTCGCGGCCCGGAGCCGACGGCGGATCGCCGCTACGGCGGACAAGCCGCGAGCCGGCGGACGAGCAGCACTCCTGCACCGAGCGTCTCTGCGCCTCGCGCGACCGGATCGGCTGCGGCGTTCTTCCGAGTGGTCTGGCAAGTGCTACGGAAGGACCTGGTCATCGAGACGCGCAGCCGTGAGATCTTGGCGACCACTGTGTTCTTTGCCGTCGCGTGCGTCCTCGTCTTTTCGTTTGGTTTCGTAGACGAGGGGCGTCCTCTGCAAGGAGCGATCGGCGGCATTCTCTGGATAGCGCTCGCGTTCTCCGGCACACTAGCGCTCGGCCGCCTGTTCGAGCGGGAGCGGGCAAACGCCACGCTCCAGGGGCTGCTACTAGCGCCGGTCTCGCGTGCCGCGATTTATCTCGGGAAGCTCGGCGGCGTTCTCGTCCTCATGGCTGCCGTGGAGCTCGTGGTCGTCTTGCTGGTTGGGCTGTTCTTCCAGGTGCGCGCTGTGCCACGGCCATGGCTGCTCGCCGCGCTCTTGGCGGCTGGCACGCTTGGGTTTGCGGCCGTGGGCGCGCTCTTTGCCGCCATGCTCGCGCGGGCCAGAAGTCGCGAAGTGCTCTTGCCAATCCTGCTCTATCCCATGACGGTGCCGGTGCTGATTGCCGGTGTGCGCGGGACGTTGTCGGTGGTCGATCCAACACGCGGCGACGCGATGGCTGTGACCTGGCTCGCCATGCTGATATTCTTCGACACGGTATTCGTCACGCTCGCCCTCTGGACGTTCGACGCCGTCATGACGGAGTAGGGCGTGAGCGGGTGACCAGGTGAGTGGGGGACAGGTGAACGGGACATCTTGGAGGGGATTGCGGTGTTGAATCGGATCGCGGTACGGGCGCTCGTGCTTGCGCTGGTGATGTTCATGCTCGCGCCGTTCTTCATTGCCGCCGCGCCCTATGAGTCCACCATGGGGCTGGTTCAGAAGATCTTCTACTTCCACGTGCCGTCCTGGATCGTGATGTTTCTGGCGACGTTCGTGTGCGGCATCGCGAGCGTCCGTTTCCTCTGGACGCGGCGGCCATCTGCCGACCATGTGGCGAACGCCGCGGCGGAGCTCGTCCTGCTCTTTGGCGCCATCGGACTCCTGACCGGTCCGATGTGGGCGCGCAAGGTGTGGGGCGTGTGGTGGGTGTGGGATGCGAAGCTCACCTCGGCGCTCGTGCTCTGGATGATCTTTGCCGCCTACGGGCTGCTGCGCCGGTTTGGTGGACCCGGATCGGAGCGATTGGGCGCCGCCGTGGCGCTGTTCGGGATGGTCAACGTCCCGTTCGTGTACTTGTCGGCGAACCTCTGGCGCACGCTGCATCCGAAGACAACCGTGGTGCCGTCGCTGGTGCCGGCGATGATGGGGCCGCTCTGGTGGTGCGCCGGTGCGTTCCTACTTCTGTTCGTTGCCCTACTGGCGACGCGAGTACGCATCGCCGAGCAGGAGGCGCTCTTGGACGATGTGATGCGCACCTCGGAAGCGTGAGGAGTGGATGACGATGAAATCGATGAGGCGCCGGTGGTGCCTGTGCCTGTGCCTGTGCCTGTGCCTGGGGCTCGTGGCGATGTCTGGCGTGACTCTGCTGCTGGCGGCGCAGCCGACCGTCGCACTCGAGGCCTCCGAGCCTGGCATGGCGCAAGCAGGCGACGCTGCTTCGGGTGTTGAACGGCCTCAACCGCCTCCCGCGCAGGACGAGTTCGTTCCCGTCAGCGAGCTGCCGCCCGAAGAGCAATTGCCCGCTGCCCCCTTCCTCATAGGCGCCTATGCCATTGCCTGGCTGGTGGTGCTTGCGTACGTCTGGCGCCTCTGGAAACGCCTGGGCCGCGTCGAGCAGGAGCTTCGCGAGGCCCTTCGAGCAAAGGGGGATGTGTAACCGGGCGTAACAAGGTGAGGGGGTGCTCGAGCGTGCGTAGCGCGCGGCCTAATGGTCCCGCGTCGGCAGAAGCGGCGGCCGCTCGCGAACCTCCCAATCGTCGAATCACCTGTCACCCTGTCACCCGGCGGGAGGCGGTACGATGCCTGAATTCAGCAACATGACCGCCGGTCACTTCATCTTCATCCCGGCGGTTCTCCTCATCGGCATCGTCATCGGTTGGATTCTCGGCTCGCGCGCCGCTGCGGACCACTACCGCGCCGAGCTCCGCCGCCGCGAGGAGCGGCTGAGGCAAGCGCCAGGTGACAGGCGCTGACCTACGATCGCGCGCATTCATGACCGTTGGTCTCTCGAACCTGGAGTGAAACACATCGTTCCGCTATTGGGCCGGCTGGCCAACCGCTGTTATCACTCGATTATCGATTATACTGGCCGTGATGCCGAGCAGGCGCCGAACTGCGGTCCGGACCGAGAGCCGGTCGGCACAACGTTTGTGCCGACCGGCGTGAAGATGGCCGCGACAGGATCACGTCAAAACGCAAAGCGCACGCCGAGCCGTATGAGGCGCTCGCCGGAAGCACTGGTGACTTCCGAGAAGCCGTTCAAGTCTTGAACCGACCCATCGGGATTGAGCAGGAGATTCGAGACGTTCGCCCCCGGGTTGTTGAAGTGCGCCGTGTTGAGGACGTTGAACGCCTCGAAGCGTAGCTCCAGCGTGCGCCGACCGCCGACGCTGATCACCCGGAACACGCCGAGATCCCAATTGCCGTAGCCAGGCCCGCGCATCGAGTTGTAGCCGGCATTGCCGAAGCGTGGCTCCGTGACGGGCGCGAAGGCCAACGGATCGAACCATGCATTGCCTTCGCCAATCCCGTTGAGGATGTCGACTTCGGGCTTGACCTGATCGGCCATCTGTGCGTTGC
Organism: Luteitalea sp.; assembly: GCA_009377605.1. Taxonomy (NCBI): domain Bacteria; kingdom Pseudomonadati; phylum Acidobacteriota; class Vicinamibacteria; order Vicinamibacterales; family Vicinamibacteraceae; genus Luteitalea; species Luteitalea sp. The sequence continues at coordinate 31,162 of WHTT01000068.1, read as the reverse complement.
CAGGCGCATTGAGCGACGTGCCAGAGGCTTGGACGCTGAACGGCGTCCCACTGTAGAAGCTGACGGCATTGTTCACTTGCCACCCGCCGAGGAGGGCCGACGCGACACCGCCGTTGTTCAGCCAGCGGCGGCCCGTGCCGAACGGGAGCTCGGCGACGCCGAGGATGTGCAACGCGTGGGTGCGGTCGAAGCCGGAGAGCGCCCGATTGAGATGGTAGAACTCCGGAATGTTGATGCGCGGGGTGCCGTCGCTGTTATCGTTGCCGGCGATGCCCATCGAGCGCGACCAGGTGTAATTGGCTTGGAGCTGGAGGCCGTTGGCAAAGCGCCGCTTCAGGCCCGACTGCAGCGCGTGGTAGTCGCTGTTGCCGAGGGGCGCGACGAGCCGCGTTTGGGCATCGCGCTGGAACTCGCCGAAGAGCTGACGGCCCGTACGGCCGCCGTCGATCGGCGACCAATTCAGCTCACGGGTGCCCAGTTGGTCCACTTGGCGCGTGCCGATGTAGCCCACCTCGCCCACGAAGCCTGCCCCGAGCTCGTGCTGGAGGATCACGTTCCACGACTCGACGTGCCCGCGGTCGAACTCGTCCGGCAATGTCACCGTGGACACGTTCGCCGGCACCGGGATGATGCCGTTGCCGAGATCCGGCGCCGGGATCTCGGGAATGCCGTCCTCGAGCCGGCTGGCGAACGAGTACGCATTCGGCGCCTGCACGACCAGGCTGAGCAGCACGGGATGGTTCGTGCGCATCGGCCGTGCGAGCGCGTACGGATCGTTCGTGATGCCATACCCGGCGCGCACGACGGTCTTCTCAGTTGGCCGCCACGCCAGGCCCAGCCGCGGCGCGAACATCATCTTGCTGACCTTGACACCGAGATCCATCGGCACCGATCCGACGCCGCCGATCTCCATCATGTTCGTTTCGGGGTTGTAGCGCTCGAGGCCGCGGTCCGCGCGGCGCGGGATGGGGAAGTACTCCCAGCGTGTGCCCAACGACAGCGTGAGCTTCGGGCCCAGCCGCCACTGATCGCGGACGTAGAGGCTGTACTGCCAATTTCGCGTCGTGTACGGGGCGTCCACCTCGAGGATGCGCCCGGTCGTGTCCGGCAAGCCGAGCAGGAACGTCGCCCAGGAATTGAAATTGGTGCCCGACGGGCCATCCAGGATCTGCGTCGGCCCGGACCCGAACTCGAAACTGCCGCGGGCACCCCGGCCGCCGCTGATTTCCGGCTGTGTATGGTTCATGGCCTGGTAGTAGATGTCACTGCCGAAGCGGAAGCTGTGGCTGCCTTTGATCCAGGTCGCGTTCAGCACGTACTGGATCTGATCGTCGCTCCGGTAGTAGGGCATGTAGTTCTCGGTCGTCCCGTAGCCCGTGTAACTCGAGACGTCGAATCGCGGCATGCCGCCCTCGAAGTCCCGCGTGCCGTTCGTGCCTGGCAGCCCCAGCACGTCACGCCCGACGTTGACGCCGATGTTCGACATCTCGACGCCGGCGTTCATCCGGACCCAGCCCACGTTGGCATCGACGACCAAGTTCGGCGTGACCGTGTAGGTGGCGCCTGCTGAGAGGTTGTACGTGTTGCCCGAGCCGATGCCCGGATTGCCACCGCCGATGGGCGGTCCTTGAAGCTCCTCGCCGAACACCGTCTCGTTCTCCGTATAGAAGTCGAGCACGCTGTAGCGAACGAACGTGTTCAGACGGTCCGTGGCGTTCCAGTTGAACTTGCTATCGACCGTCCACCGGTCGAACTTGTACGGCGCCTGCACGAAGTAGTTGTCGGTCTCGGGCATCGTCCCATCCTCGCGCGGCAAGTTGGCGCCCGGGACGCGGTCGATGAACCACTGCGCAATGGGGTGAATGCGATCGGCTGGGATTCGGTTGTTTGGGAACGGTGTGCGTCCCGATCCGTCGGGGTTGCCGGTCAGGGGGTCGTAGATCGGGTTTGGGGAGGCCGACAGATCACCCCGCCGCAGCGCGTCGGTCGGGACATCTCGAATGGAGTTGACCGTCTGGCGGTCGAGGGTGCTCTCGTAGCTCCCAAAGAAGAACAGCTTGTTCCGGACGAGCGGCCCGCCGAGCGTGCCGCCGAACTGGTTGTACGAGAAGTCGCCCTTGTCGGTGCCGGGCGGCGCGAAGTAATCGCGCGATCGCAGGTTCTCGTTGTGGTGATACTCGAACGCCGAGCCGGTGATCTCGTTCGTGCCGCTCTTGATCTGCACGTTGATCGCCGAGCCACCCGCCAACCCCTGTTCGGCGTCGAAGCTGTTGGAGACCACGTTCACCGTCTCGAGCGACTCGAGCGCCGGGACATACGCCGCGACGTGGGGTAGCCAGATGTTGGTCGTGCTCACGCCGTCGATCCGTGTGTTGTTGCTGCTACGGCTCGCGCCGTTGGCGTTGAAGACGAGCGCGCGCGACGGGTTGGACGGCACGGAGTGGGCGTCGTCGGGTGGCGTGAAGCCCGGGAGATACTTGAAGAGCTGCTGGTAGTTGCGGCCGAGCGGCACCGGTAGGTTCTCGAGCTCGGTGGCGTTGATCTCCGCCCGGACCTCCGCGCGATCCGTCTGGAGGAGCGGCGTGTCGGCAGCCACCATGACCGTCTCGGCCAGCGCACCGACCTCGAGCGTGACGTCGACGCGGGCGACCGAGTTGAGCGTCACCGGCACCTGCTCGCGCTCGAACGTGCGGAAGCCATCGAGCGTGACCCGAACCGTATACGGCCCAGTCGGTACGGTCGAGAAGGTGTAGCTCCCCTGCTGGTCGGTCGCCGTTTCACGGGTCAGGTTGCGGCCTTGCTGCGTGATGACAACCGTCGCGCCTGGGACCGCCGCGCCGCTCGAATCCCTGACGTTGCCCACAATGGACCCGTAGAGCACCTGCGCCTCGGCCGGGGCCAGAGCGGCGACGATGAGCGCGACGGCAGCCGCGGCACCGCCGATCAGACGCAAGCAACGCCGAGCTGAACGCGAGAGTCGCGTGGACATGGTCATCCCTCCTCCAAATCGTGGTCCTGTGCCGGACGAACCTTTCGCTCCCGGCCATCGAGACCAATCCAGCAAAGCGGGCAGATCAACGGCCCCGCAGAAAACGTGTAGCCTTAACAGGTAATACCTATCTCGCTCTCGGGGCCCGTGTCAAGGTAGAACCTTTCGTCGCGGGCATCCCTTCTTGCCGCGGGCGGATGTAGCGCCTCACACCGTAAGGCGCGCCCTCACGCCCAGATCCATGAATGCGGGGGATCTCTGTCAGACAGGGAGGAGTATCAAATGTCATCACTGCGAATTCCCAATAGACGCCATGTCCTCGTCTTTTTGACGCTCACGTCGCTCGTCGTCCTCGTGCCGGCCATCGCTCGAGCATCCGACCGGCCTCTGGCGCCGGAGCTTCGCGGCCTCGGCACGCTGCATATGGAGGTCACTACCGTCAACCCGAAGGCGCAGGCCTTCTTCGACCAGGGGCTGCGCCTCCTGTACGCGTTCAACCACCAGGAGGCGCGACGCGCCTTCCAGGAAGCGGCGCGCCTGGATCCTGACCTGGCGATGGCGTACTGGGGTCAGGCCATGGCGCTGGCCCCCAACCTCAACGCGCCCTTGACCGACGAGAATGCCACGCTCGCACACCAGGCCGTCGCGGCGGCGAGCGGAGCGCTGGACGAAGCGGGCCCGCGAGAACGGGCGTTGGTGGAGGCGTTGGCCACACGCTTCGCGTCGGATCCAACGGCGCCCCGCGTGCCGCTCGATCATGCCTACGCGGCCGCGATGGCCCGCGTAGCCGCGGCGCATCCACGGGATCCGGATGTGCAGACGCTCTACGCAGACGCCGTGATGAACACGATGCCGTGGGACTACTGGCAGAAGGACGGTTCGCCGAAGGCGGAGACGGCCACGTTGATGAGCGTGCTGGAAGACGTGATCGCAAATCATCGTGACCACGCGGGCGCACATCATTACTACATCCACCTCCTCGAAGCCTCCGAGATGCCGGAGCGCGCGGAAGCCAGCGCCGACCGTCTCGGCTCGCTGATGCCCGCTGCAGGCCACGTGGTTCACATGCCGTCGCACATCTACATCCCCGTGGGCCGCTATGCCGATGCGGCCGACATCAACCGACGGGCGATCGCCGCCGACGAGGATTACCTGGCTCAGTGCCAGAGGCAGGGCCTCCCGTCAGCTATTACCCGCACAACCTCCACTTTCTGTGGGCGGCGGCAACGTTCGAGGGACGCGGCGCGGTGGCCATCGATGCCGCTCGCCGGGTGGCCACCAAGGTGCCGCATCATCACGCCGGGGCGCTCGCATGGACCGCCGACTTCCCGGTCACGCCGTGGCTCGCCTACGTACGGTTTGGCCGATGGCAGGAGATGCTGACCGAGCCAAAGCCGCCCGCTTCCGAGCCGTACGCCACAGGCATTTGGCACTATGCGCGCGGCCTTGCCTTCGTGGCGCGGAACCAGGCGGTTCGCGCGCAGGCGGAGGTCGCTTTGTTGGCGACCGTGATGAATCATGAAGCGTTTCGGACGACCCTGAAGGATCTGCCACTGCTCACCAATCTGGAGATTGCCAGCCGTATCGTTCGAGGGGAGCTGGCGGCGCGCGCGGGGAAGATGGACAAGGCCATCGCGCTCGTGTCAGAAGCCGTCACGATTGAGGACACCATCCCTTACAACGAGCCCGCCGGTCTGGCATCAGCCGACGCGGCATGTGCTCGGCGCGTTGTTGCTGGAGGCTGCGCGACCGCGCCAGGCGGAGAAGGCGTATCGCGAGGATCTGGAGCGCTTCCGCGAGACCGGATGGTCGCTCTTCGGTCTGTGGCAAAGTCTCGAGGCGCAGGGCCGGGCCGATGAGGCACGGGCTGTGCGGGCCCGCTTCGACAAGGCGTGGGCGCGGGCCGACATCGCGCTCACCTCATCGCGCATGCTGCGGGCAGGGGGAGAGCGCGATCGCGAGCCGGCGTCCACGCCCAGTGCCAAGAGCGCGGAGGAGCACGTGCTTTGCGATCGATCATCCCGATCGCACGCTCGGACTCGTCTTGATGGGCGTGTTCACCACTCTACGCGGTCACGCCACCGTGCAGGAGCTGTGGGACTCCACCGTGTCGACGCTAACGGATCCGGTGGCCCCGGCATTCGTCAGAGCGTTCCAGAAGAGCACGCTGGCGCGCGACGTCGAACCGGCGTATTTCGAGACGGTGGTGCGCGAGAGCCTAAAGGTGCCGGCGCAGGTGTGGCGGCAGACGTTCAAGGCGTTCCTCGAGACCCCGGACTTCCCGGGCGCTGGGGCGATCACGGCACCGACGCTGATTCTCTGGGGCGACCAGGATGGCTTGTCCCCGCGGCAGGATCAGGAGGCGTTGCGCACCGCCATACCAGGCGCACGGCTCATCGTCCATCGCGGCGCGGGGCATGGACTTCACTGGGAGGACCCTGGGCGCGTCGCGGTCGACCTCGTGGCATTCATCCAGGAGCTCGAACCTTCCGTCCCTCGATCCCTTGATCCCTTGATCCCTCGATCCCTTGATCCCTCGATCCCTTGATCCCTTGATCCCTTGATCCCTTGATCCCTTGATCCCTTGATCCCTCGGTCCCTGGATCCCTCGTCGACCTTTCTCCGCCGCCGCTACCTTCCCATCGCCAGCCGTGTCGCCAAGCTCGCTGGCAGGCCGGCCTCGAGAATCCGCGCTTGCGCGGTGGCGATGGCGTAGGGGACCCTGCGGAGATCGACGACGCCGGCGGTGGTGTCGACGATGGCGAAGGCGGCGCGCGGGTCACCGTCGCGCGGCTGTCCGACCGAGCCGGGATTGATGAGCACTCGACCGTCCTCCGGTAGTGCGACTCGTCCCTCGGCATCCGGGCGCACGTATCGAACACCGTTGGTCTCGCCCGGGAACCGGTAGATACCTTGCACGTGCGTATGGCCGAACAGGCCGATGGGACGACGGAGGAGGTACGCGGCGTGCTCGGCGTCTTCCAGCGTGAAGATGTAGAAGTCTTCGTCATCCGGCGCACCGTGCCAGAGCTCGATGCGCTCATCCAACACGAGCGGCCCAGCGGGCAATGCGCGCAGGTAATCGCGGTTGGGGGCGTCGAGCGCCTCGATGGTCCAGTCGACTGCCTGGCGGGCGGCAGGATTGAACGTCTCGGGCGCGAGTAGTCCCCCTGCCACCTTGTCGTGGTTCCCGCGGATCACCGCATCGGGCCGGAGCTCGCGGATCTGTTCGATGACCACGTTTGGGTCGGCGCCGTAGCCGACGAGATCACCGAGGACGAGGAAGCAGTCGTAGGAACGGGGCGGCGCTGCCGCAAGCACGGCCTCGAGCGCCTGGAGGTTGGCGTGGAGGTCGCTCAAAACGAGATAACGCATGTGAAACTGAAAGAAATAAAAGGGCATGTCCCGCCCTGGCGGACGGGACCGAGGACCGTGGGTCTCCTTACGAGCACACCCCCCTGGGGATGTACAACGTTTACGTAACGCGAGCCGAACAGGGCTAGAGGTCGAGGTGGTCGAGCAGCCACTCGACGAGCTCCTCGGCAGCTTTCCCGCGCGTGTCGAGCTGTATATGTGCGTCCGCGTATAAGGCACGGCGCGCGAGGTAGAGTTGCTCCAGCTGGGCACGGGTTTGAACCAAGGGACGGCTCCCGTCGGTTGGCAACCGCGCTGTGATCTCGTCGAGCGGTGCGTCGAGCCAGATCACGAGCCCGTCCGCGTTCATCGCCAAACGGTTGGCTGGCAGGCTGTAGGTGCCGCCGCCAGCGGCCACCACGGTGTGTCTCTCCGGCAAGAGCGCGCGGAGGACGTCACTTTCGATCCGCCTGAAATACGGCTCACCGCTTTTGGCGAAGATGTCTGCCACCGAAGAGCGCTCCCGCGCCTCGATGAGCGCATCGAGGTCCACCATGCGCCACGAGAGACGCCGGGCGAGCAGCCGCGCCACGGTCGTCTTGCCCGCCGCCATGAAACCGACCAGATAAATCTTGTCCACCATCGAACTCAGGGATCGGGAATCAGGAGTCGGGAATCAGGAACTGGGGGAGCAGGAAACAGGACCCAGGACTCAGCACTCAACACTCAAAACTCGCACAGCGACTCCAGCGTTGCGAAGAAGCCCGGATACGAGACATCCGCGGCGTCTGCGCCCTGGATGACCACAGGGGCTCGCGCGCCGAGCGCGGCAATGGCGAACGCCATGGCCAGCCGGTGATCGTCGCACGCGTTTGCCGTGCCGCCAGCAAGCGGCCGGCTGCCGCGAACCTCGAAGCCGTCCGGCAGCTCGTCCACATCCGCGCCGAGGGCGCGCAACCCCGACACGAGCGCTGTGATCCGATCGCTCTCCTTGGTCCGGAGCTCGCCGGCGCCCGTCACGCGCAGGGCACCGCCAAAGGTGGCAAGCGCCGCGAGTGCAGGCAGCTCATCAATGAGACCTGGTACTTCCTCGCCGCCGATCTCCACGGGCAGAAGGCTTCCATGTGCGACGCGCACGCGTCCCACGGGCTCCCCTGGCGTACGCGAATCGTGCGGAACGAGCGCCACGCGCGCGCCCATGCGCTCGAGCACACCAACGATCGCCGTCCGTGAGGGGTTCAGGCCAACCTCATCGAGGGTGATCTCCGAGCCGGGCAGCGCGGCCGCCGCAACGGCCCAGAACGTCGCCGACGAGACGTCACCCGGTACGAGCACCGCCCGACCGCGCAGCGGTTGCTTGCCCTCGAGCCTGATGACGAGACCGTCAGCGTCGACTCGGGCGCCGAACGTGCGGAGGGCCCGCTCCGTATGATCTCTCGTTGCGGCGACCTCACGCACGGTCGTTCTGCCAGGCGTTTGGAGTCCGGCCAACAGGATGGCGGTCTTCACTTGGGCGCTGGCGGTCTCCGGCGTGTAGTCGATGGGAGAAAGATCGCCACCGCGCACGACCAGCGGCGGCCGGCCGTCGACCGCCTCCACATGGGCGCCCATCCGGCGGAGTGGGCGCACGATGCGTGTCATCGGCCGCCGGCGTAGCGACTGGTCTCCGGTGAGCGTCGTCTCGAACGGGTGCGCAGACACGACCCCGGCCAGCATGCGAAGCGCCGTACCGGAATTGCCGGCATCGAGCGGCCGCTCAGGAGCCTGCAGTCCGCGCAGGCCTCGCCCGATGATCTGAATGACCGGGCCGGAGTGCTGCCTCCGGTTGTCCGGCGGCGCCTCGAGGCGTCTCACCTCGACGCCCAGTTGGGCTAGGCACGCCAGCGTGGAGGCGCAATCGGCACCCGGTGCGTAGCCGCGAATCTCGGTGACACCCTCGGCCAGCGCGGCAAGAATCGCGTATCGATGGGAAATGGACTTGTCACCCGGCACGCGTACCTCGCCCGCCACCCGGCGGGCAGGCGACACGGTCGTCCATGCTTGAAACTCAACTGACATCAATATCCCTGTTTTCTGAGCTTTGAGTTTTGAGCTCTGAGTCTCGAGTGGTGAATCCTGATCTTGACCCACCCATCTCACTAATGGTAATCGTTCGCGGGGCTAAGGATTCGTCCTTAATGAGCAATTCGGCGAGCATCGTCCGTCTCACCATTCCGAGCGAGTTCGACATGCTCGACTTCGTGCAGCTCGTCTCGGATCGATTCTGCGCGGCGGGGACGCTCGACGAGGACGGGGTCCACTGGGTCGGGGTCGCGGTCCGCGAGTCGGTCATCAATGCCATCAAGCATGGGAATCAGCTCGACGAGTCGAAACATGTTACGGTGGAGTTCGCCCTCGTGCCCGGCGACAATCCTGTCGAGCTCGTGGTCCGGGTGCAAGACGAGGGCGAGGGGTTCGATCTCCACGATCTGTCGGACCCCCGTGAACCGGACAACCTGTTGAAGTCGAGCGGCCGCGGCATCTTCTTCATGCGCAGCTTCATGGACGAAGTCGACATTCGCCCCGCCAGCGAGGGCGGTATCGAAGTGCGCATGGTCAAGAGACTGCGCTAGAAGCGGCCGTTAGCTCAATATCCAAACCCGATGTCCCAGAACCCGCTATTTTTGGCCACCGCGACCGAGGCGGTGCTTCGTGCCGGTGAGATCCAGCTCGCGCAGTTCGGTCAAGCAATCGAGGTGAAGAAGAAGGGCGCCATCGATCTCGTGACCGAAGTGGATGTGGCGGTCGAGCGCATGTTTCGTGCGCTCGTCGCCGAGCGCTTTCCCGATCATGCCGTTCTCGCCGAGGAGCTACAGTCGGCAGACGAAGGGCAGACCGACGCCTCGCACTGCTGGATCTTCGACCCAGTCGACGGCACGACGAACTACGCCCACGGTCTCCCCATCTTCTGCTCGTCGCTCGCCCTCGAGATCAACGGGTCCGTCGAGGTCGCAGCCGTGTACGATCCCACGCGGCGCGAGCTGTTCACCGCCGAGCGCGGTGGCGGGGCCTTTCTCAATGGCGAGCCGCTTCACGTCTCGCAGGCCACGACGCTGCTGGATGCCCTCCTGTGCACCGGATTTCCCTACGACGTGCACCAGTCGCTCGACGAGGTGATGGCGTTCTTCATTGCCTTCGTGGGGCGTGCGCGCGCGGTGAGGCGGCTTGGATCCGCCGCCCTCGACCTCTGCTACGTGGCTGCTGGTCGGCTCGACGGCTTCTGGGAGTCACGCCTCCAACCGTGGGACACGGCGGCAGCCGCGCTCATTACCGAGGAGGCCGGCGGGACGGTCACGCGCTGGGATGGCTCCCGGCATGGGTCACGCGATACGGAGCTGGTCGCTTCCAATGGCCCCTTACATCCGGTCATGCTCGAGGTGCTTCAGACCGTTGGCAAGGAGCGTGCTCGTTTGCGGACGGGATGACCGGAGCACAGGACACTCTGCGGCCCGCCCAGCCGACCTTGCCATACCCACGGCACTAAGGTGCCCCTTTCACGGTAGTAGAGTGCCCCTCTAGGGGCGCCTTCAGGTGCCGCGAGCTTTGGCACATACCGTGCTTCAATACGAGTACGGGTGCGTGCGGTAGTGCATCGTGCCACTGACGTCGGATGACCGCCCGGCGGCCCCTGGTACGGTCCGCCTTCGCGCTTTGCGCTTCGGCGGAGGAGATGGAAGGAGAACGACCGCGCAGCGCCTTCGGATAGCGGTCTCATAGGAGCACGGTCTCATGATGCGACGTCTAATCATTACTAGTTTATTGGGTGGGGCCTGTCTGTTGGGGACGGCGGGCCCAGCGCAGGCGCAAGTGGACAGCGTTCTGAGCGTGAATGCTGGTGGCTGGGTCGTCAAAGGCCTGGACGGTCGAGAGCTGGATCGCCCCGGCGATGGCCTCGTGACCGGCGATGTCCTCGCCAACAATCTCCTCGGAGGCGAGTTTCCACTGCTCTTTGACATCGGCGACTTCAACGGCGGCACGTTCGGCGCCGACTACTTGGTCAGCATCGGCAGCTTCCTCGAGGCGGGTGCCGGTATTGCCTTCTACCAGCGGACCGTGGCGACCATCAACGCGGACCTCGAGGACGCCGATGGGACCGAGATCGACATGGACGCGAAGCTGCGCGTGCTGCCGATCACCTTTACAGGCCGGTTCTTTCCGATTACTCGAGATGCGCCCATCCAGCCGTACATTGGTGCAGGACTCGGCGTGCTGCGGTGGCGCTACAGCGAGATCGGTGAGTTCATCGACTTTGAGACGTTCGACATCTTTCAAGATAGCTTTGCTGGTGAAGGCACGACCGTCGGGCCGGTCATTCTAGCCGGTGTGCGCTTTCCCGCAGGCAATACGCTCCTAATTGGCGGCGAGTACCGATTCCACGGAGGAAAGGCGGAGATCGACCCAGACGACCCGAACCAAGGGTTCTTTGGCGATGAGATCGACCTGGCGAGCCACGTTTTCCAGGTGACCGTTGGCTTCCGATTCTAAGGACAGTGACGAGTGGCGAGTGACGAAGAGCAGTGACGAGTGATGAAGAGCAGTGACGAGTGATAAAGAGCAGTGACGAGTGATGAAGAGCAGTGACGAGTGCGGGCAGGCCCCTCGCTACGAGCTGACGAGTGACACATCTGGTTGGTGGACAGGGCCCGGCGGTTGCTCGTACTCTGAAGGGCGTGGGGAGGCGCGGTAGGATGATACCCCGATCGTGCGACCTGCCCCCTCCCGCTCTCGTCACTCGTCACTCGTCACTCGTCACTTTTGATGCCCCGCTTCATCCAGTGGATTGAGAGCGCCGCAGCGAACTGGGGCGGGTTAGGCCTCTTCACGATTGCGTTCCTCGATTCATCCTTCCTCTCGCTCCCCCAGATCAACGACATCCTCATCATCTGGATGGTCACGCGAGAGCCACAGCGGCTCCTCTACTACGCGACCATGCAGACGCTCGGGTCCGTCGCCGGCTGCTTGGTCGTGTACGGCCTTGGCCGCAAGGGTGGAGAAGCGCTGCTGCGGCGCCGGTTCAAGAGCGCGATGGTAGAACGTGCAACCGCGCTCTTCGAGCGCTGGGGAGCGCTCGCCGTTCTCGTGCCGGCCCTCCTGCCGCCGCCGGCGCCCTTCAAGCTGTTCGTGCTGCTCGGCGGCGTGATGCGGGTCAAGCTACGGGACTTCGTGATCGCTATCCTCATTGGCCGCGGGCTGCGCTACTTCGGCGAGGGGTTGCTCGCGTACTACTACGGGGCGCAGGCGATTGACTTTCTCAAGCTGCACGGTCGCACCGTCGCCCTGGTGGCCGTGGCCGTGATTCTCACGGGACTTGCAATTTACCTCGTTTGGCGGCGCTGGCGCGGAAACGACGGGAACAAGGGAGCGAGTGCCGCTTGAAAAAGGTACCCGGTTCCTTTTCCCGCCCTAACGGTATAATCGCTACGGCGTGGCTCGGCCGACGCCCGCGATTGCATGACCCCCGACCTGTCTGTCATCGTCCCGGTCTTCAATGAGTCGCTGAACCTGCAGAGGCTCCACGAGGAGTTGACGGCCACGCTGATGGCGTGGGGCCGGCCGTACGAGCTGCTGTTCGTCGACGACGGCAGCACGGACGACGGCTTTGCCGAGCTCACGCGGATACAGGCCCACGATTCGCACGTTCGCATCATCCAGTTCCGCCGCAACTTTGGCCAGACGGCCGCCTTCTCCGCGGGGATTGCCCACGCCCGAGGCCGCGTCATCGTCACCTCGGATGGCGACCTGCAGAATGATCCACGGGATATCCCCGCACTGGTGGCCAAGCTCGACGAGGGCTACGACATCGTCTGCGGCTGGCGGAAGGACCGCAAGGATACCTGGTTGACGCGTCGCGCGCCCTCCATCATCGCCAACAAGCTCATCTCCCGCGCCACTGGCGTGGAGCTTCATGACTACGGATGCTCACTGAAGGCGTTTCGGGCAGAGGTCGTCAAGCCGTTGCGGCTCTACGGCGAGATGCACCGCTTCATCCCGGCCATCGCGAGCGAGCTTGGCGTGCGCGTGACGGAAGTGGTCGTCAACCATCGGCCGCGCCTTGCGGGAGCGTCGAAGTACGGGCTCTCGCGAACGGTGCGCGTGGTGCTCGACCTGGTCACGGTGAAGTTCTTACTGAGTTACTCGACGCGCCCGCTGCAAATCTTCGGGCTCATCGGGTTGATGATGGGGGGGCTCGGCGGGCTGATTCTCGTCTACTTGGCATACGTGCGACTGATCAGCCATCAGGCCATTGCCGACCGGCCGCTGCTGCTCTTGGGCATCCTGCTCACCTTTACGGGCGTGCAGCTCGTCACCGTGGGCCTGCTCGCGGAGCTCCAGTCGCGGACCTACCACGAGTCGCAGGACAAGCCGACCTACGTCATTCGTCAAGTTCTCGAGGCGCCCGAGGCCGGGACCGAGCGCCCGCTCGAGTCGGTCCGGGCGCGGAGCCGCTGACCAACGTGAAATCGACTCGGGAGCACGATCCACGCATTACCGTTATTCAGCGCGAGCTGTTCGACGAGCGCCGATCGAAGGCGCAGCGATACGCCGACCTCGTGATTGGGCGGCCAGGCCTGCTCGCGCTCCTGAAGCACGAGCTCCTGACGATGCTGTGTGCCGGCATGCCGGGCGCGCTGGGCCTGTTCTTGCGGTCGAAGCTCTACCCTCGGCTGCTGGGGCGCGTGGGACGCAATGTGACCTTCGGGCAGCACGTCGTGCTTCGCCACCCGCACAAGATCACGATTGGCAACGATGTGGTCATCGATGACGGATGCTGTTTGGATGCCAAGGGGCAGGACAACAAAGGGATTGAGATTGGCAACGGCGTCTTCATTGGGCGGGGGACGATCCTCAGTTGCAAGAACGGGGATATCGTCATCGAGGATCATGCGAACATTGGATTCAATTGCGAGATCTTTTCCGGATCGCGCGTCCGAGTGGGGACGAAGGTCTTGATGGCGGCCTTCACGTACCTCGTCGGCGGGGATCATCTCTACGATCGGGTCGATATTCCAGTGCTCGACCAGGGGCGTACCAGTAGCGGCATCGACGTAGGCGACCACGTCTGGCTCGGGGCGCACGTGGTGGTCACCGACGGATCGCGCATCGGTGCCGATGCGATCATCGGTGCTGGCGCGGTCGTGGTGGGCGAGATTCCGCCATTTGCGATCGCCGTCGGCACTCCGGCAAAGAAAATAAGGGATCGTCGGGAAGACGGGAATCAGGAAACGGGAAACGAGAAACAGGAGTCGGGAATCAGCGGTAGGGCGCGGCTTTAGCCCGCGCCGCACCAAGGACCAAGCACCAAGGACCAAGGACCAAGCACCTGTAATGTGCGGCATCGTCGGCATCGTCGATCGTGATCTCTCGCGACCCGTCCTCCGGGACGAGGTGGAACGGATGGTGCGCACGCTGCATCATCGCGGTCCGGACGAAGAGGGCCTCGTCGTGGCGCAGGGCTTCGGGCTCGGCATGCGCCGGCTCGCGATTGTCGACTTGGCCGGTGGGCAGCAGCCGGTCAGCAACGAGGACGGCACGATTCAGGCTGTCGCCAACGGGGAGATCTACAACTTCGAGGAGGTCCGCCACGACCTGGCGGCGCGCGGTCATCGGTTCCGCAGTCGCGTCGATGTCGAGGTGATCGTTCACGCGTACGAAGAGTATGGTGAGGCGTTTCTCGGGCGGCTGCGAGGGATGTTCGCGTTGGCGCTGTGGGACAGCCGGACATCGACGCTCATTGCCGCGCGCGATCGAGCGGGGGAGAAGCCGCTCTACTACACCGAGACGTCTCAGGGCTTGCTCCTCGCCTCCGAGGTCAAGGCGCTCCTGGCACGGCCGGAGGTGTCGCGCGAGTTGGATCTGGAGGCGCTCGACGAGTTCCTCACCTACGAGTATGTCATCGCGCCGCGGACCATGATTCGCGGTGTGCGAAAGCTGCCGGCGGCGCATTTTCTGCGGTACCGCGACGGGAGCGTGGAGGTGGAGCGCTACTGGGACGCCTCGTCCGTGGCGGTGCGCGCCTGGGAGGAACCGGATGCCGTCGCGGCGGTGCGTGCGGCGCTCGGCAAGGCGGTGGACAGCCAGATGATGTCGGATGTGCCCCTCGGCATCTTTCTCTCGGGGGGCATCGATTCGAGCGCCGTCGTGGCGTTCATGAGCCAGGCGGCCGAGCGACGCGGTGTCTCGGTGCAGAGCTTCAGTCTGGGATTCGATGAGGGGAGCTACAACGAGCTGCCGTACGCCCGGGAGATTGCCCAGCGATTCGGCACGGTGCATCGCGATGACACGGTGACGCCGGACCTCGTCGAGCTGTTCGATCGACTGATCGTGCACCTGGACGAGCCGTTCGCGGACGTCTCGCTGTTTCCGACGTACTTGGTCTCCTGCCTGGCGCGTGAGCACGTCAAGGTGGTGCTGGGAGGGGATGGCGGCGACGAGCTGTTTGGGGGATACGACGCGTACGCCGCCTATCAGCTTGCGGCGCGGCTCGAGCGGATCGCACCTGGCGCGGCCTTCAAGGCGGCCTACGTGCTCGCCTCGCTGCTGCCGCCGACAGAAAAGAAGAAGGGCTTCATCAACAAGGTGCGTCGGTTCACAGAGGGTATGGCAACCTCACCGCCTGGTATTGGCCAGTATCGGTGGATGAGCTTCATGTCGCCCGGCCTGAAGCGCAGCCTCTACGCGGCTCGGTTGCGCGACGCCGTGGCGCGCGCGGACGTCTATCGCCCAGTCACGGAAGCGCTGCGAGCGTATACAAACGACGACTTCCTGAACCGCGCACTATATGCGGACCTGCGTATCTATCTTGCAGACGATATCCTCGTGAAGGTCGATCGCATGAGCATGGCGACGTCGCTCGAGACGCGTGCGCCGTTTCTCGATGTGGACGTCATGGAGCTCGCCTTTTCGATGCCGGGCGACCTCAAGATCCGGAACGGCGAGCGCAAGTACATTCTCAAGCGAGCGCTCGAAGGGATCTTGCCTGACCGAACCCGCCTTCGTCAGAAAGAGGGCTTCAGCATTCCCATGAAGAACTGGCTGCGTCGCGAGCTCCAGCCACTCATGCGCGGCCTCTTGTCAACCGAGCGTTTGCGACGCCGCGGTTTGTTCCATCCACCAGCCGTGCGGCGCATGATGGACGCCCACGTCGCAGGCCGCCAGAATTACGCCCACCAGCTCTTCGCGCTCATGGTCTTCGAGCGCTGGGCCGATTCAATCGGCGCCTAGGATTCCGCCCGAATGTGTGACGCTGTCGGCGTAGCATTGACGCCGCCTTTGTGACGATGGCATCGTCGTCGTTCGACGATACGCGGGACGCCCCCAAGCTTCGTCGAGGGGCGTTGTCGTCCAGAAGGAGCGTGCTATGCTTCAACACGTGAGCCATTCGACGAGCCGGGGGCGGCGCGCGACTTACGAGGACTTAGTGCACGTGCCTGAACATCTGGTCGCCGAGATTATCGATGGCGAGTTGTACACCTCGCCGCGTCCCGCCTCACTGCACGCTCGTGGTGGAACGCGACTGATAGGCCGGCTCGATCCCTTCCAGCGTGGCAGTAGTGGACCCGGCGGGTGGGAAATCCTCCACGAGCCGGAGCTGCACCTCGGGTCGGATATCGTGGTGCCGGATCTTGCCGGCTGGCGGGTGGAACGGATGCCAACGTTTCCAGATACGCCCTTCTTCACGCTCGCACCTGACTGGGTGTGCGAGATTCTGTCTCCATCCACGGCACGTCTCGACCGCGCCGAGAAGCTCGACGTCTACGCGCGGGAGCGGGTGCCGTATGCCTGGCTACTCGATCCCATAGCACAGACGCTCGAAGTCCTTACGCTCGATGGCCCACACTGGGTGATCCAGGCGATTCATCAGGCAGCCGATCGCGTGCGCGCGATGCCCTTTGAGGCCGTGGAGATCGATCTGGCTTACCTGTGGGGGTCGTCAGCGCCGCCCGCGCGGTAGGAAAGCGTACGCGCCGCCAGTGTGCAGGCGGAGTCGATCGCTTTGCCACGTCTCTCGCTCGCCGATGCCAGGACCAACTCCGGCCGCACCTGCATGGAGCTGATGCCCAACGGTGGCGAGCTGGATTCTCCGCGCACCACGCAACCGCTATTGATCTAACGATCGGGGTTCCGCGTGTCCTTCGCGACGAATGACCTGTTCTTGTCGCATTGGCAGAAATGTGCTCTGCTTTTCGAAGGGAGGTACGTCTATGCCGATGACACGGGTGCTCATGGTGGCTGCTACATTGTTCTTGCTCGCGCCAGCCGCGATCGCGGAGGTCAGGACGAGAGAGGTCGAATACCGGCAGGGTGAGACCGTGCTTCAGGGGCTCATCGCCTGGGACGATGCCATGGATGGCAAGCGGCCGGGCGTGCTCGTGGTGCACGAATGGTGGGGCCACAACGAGCACACGCGGAATCAAGCGAAGCGCCTCGCCGAGGCGGGCTATGTTGGCTTTGCCTTGGACATGTACGGCAAGGGCAAGGTGGCGACGCACCCCAAGGACGCCGAGGCGTTCATGAAGGCGACCATGCAGGACCCGGCGACGATCCCGGAGCGGTTCAACGTAGCGCTGGAGCAGCTCCAGCAAGATCCGCACGTGGACGCGGACAGGATTGCGGCAATCGGGTATTGCTTTGGAGGGGGCGTGGTCCTGGGCATGGCGCGTGCGGGCGCGGATCTCGACGCCGTCGTGAGCTTCCATGGGACGCTCGGCACCGAAACTCCGGTGGAGAAGGGCAAGATCAAGGGACAGATTCTCGCGTTGCACGGCGAGGCAGACTCGATGGTCCCGCCGGAGCAGGTTGAGGCATTCAGGAAGGAAATGACCGCAGCCGGTGTGGACTTCGAGCTCGTCAGCTACCCCGGCGCGAAGCACGGTTTCACGAACCCTGACGCTGGGAGCTACGGGATGGAGGCCATCGCCTACGATGCAGACGCGGCCAAGAAGTCCTGGGCCGCGATGCTCGCGTTCTTCGAGCAGGTCTTTCAGTAGGTGCTCGTCGGGCGGCGGCATAGTAGACTGAGTGCCTGTGCTCAAGGGTTCGCGGACGGCCGTCCTCAAGAAGATCCAGCCACTCAGCGTCCATGGACAGATCTCGCTCGATCTGCACTACGTGTTCACCGACGATGAGAGCGAGCAGGTGCGCGTGGCGCGCATCGGCCCGGAGTCCGTCGATCGAGGCTTGGATGTCGGTGACACTGTTCTGCTCGACTTCCTCGTGGGTGCTGTGACGAGCGTCAGGCGCGCTCGGTAGTGCTTGCTGCTCTGGACGGCGCGCCGTTTCTCCCCGTCTCCGAATCTGCGACTCCTGGCTCCTCCGAATCGGAGAGAGAGGGCCAGCCGCAAGGTTGGCCTGCCAGACGGTAGGCAATTCATTGTCAGAGAGACCTACGGTTCAGGGCCACTTCGATCCGAGTGGCCTAGCTCCCTGCCAGGCGCGATGCGGTCACGCACGAGCTGCTTGAGCTCTTTCAGCTCCGGAAAGCGACGCTCCTCCTGGCGTGACCACAGGAGTGAGTCATCGACTCGTACCTCGAACACCCCACCGGTGCCGGGCACCAGCGCGATCTCGCCGATCTCCTGCTCGAAGGTCGTGAGCAGCTCCTGCGCCATCCAGGCGGCTCGCAGCAGCCACCGGCACTGCGTGCAATAGCGAATCTCTATTCGGTTCTTCACGGGTTTGGAACCCCCTGAGTGGCGTACCCGTATTGACGCTACAATGACCCACCACAATGTCTCGCTGGGACGCCGGACACGATGATGGGCACCTTCCTGCGTGATCTGCGCTTTGCGCTCCGCCAGCTCTTCAAGCACAAGGCCTTTCTCTTCACTGCCGTTCCGACGTTGGCGCTTTGCATCGGAGCCAACACCACAATCTTCAGCGTCGTCAATTCCGTCATTCTACGGCCACTGGCGGTGCCCGAGCCTGATCGTGTCGTGACGATGTGGAACGCTTATCCGAAGGCGGTGGGCACCGATACGAGTGGCGGGAACGGTGCGCCCGACTACTTCGATCGACGGGCACTGACCGATGTGTTCGAGACGGTTGCCGCCTACAACGGGCGCGATCACAACGTCGGTGGCCCGGGAGCGCCGCAGCGCATTCCCGGGCTCACGGTGACACCCTCGATCTTTCCGCTCCTGCGGGCCAGCGCGTCGCTTGGACGCACCTTCACCGAGGCGGAAGCCGAGCCGGGGCAGGATCGGGTGGTGATGCTCAGCCACGGCTTTTGGCGTGAAGCGTTCGGCGGCGACCCCGGTGTCGTCGGCCGCGAGCTGCGCCTCGATGATCGTGCGTACACCATCGTTGGCGTGATGCCGCAAGAGTTCCAGTTCTTCTCGTTCCGTGATCAAGAACCACGTCTCTTCACGCCACTCGCCTTCACGCCTGAGCAGCGACAGGAGTATCACAGCAACAGCTGGAGCATGGTCGCGCGTCTCCAGCCTGGTGCGACGCTCGCGCAGGCGCAAGCCAGGGTCGATGCGCTCAACCAGCGGAACATGGATCGGTTGCCGGATCTGAAGCCGCTGTTGCTGGATGCCGGATTCCACACACCGGTGCGGTTCTTTCACGGCGAGCTGGTCCGCGATATCCGTGGCATCCTCTTTCTGCTGTGGGGTGGCGTGACCTGCGTCCTGCTCATCGGTGCGGTGAACGTCGCAAACCTTGTGCTCGTGCGAGCCACGGCACGTGGGCGCGAGCTGGCCACGCGCGTCGCGCTCGGCGCCTCCAGTGCGCGCATCGCCGGCCAGATGCTGACCGAGAGCCTGCTGCTTGCCGTGTTCGGCGGGGCGCTCGGCTTGCTCGTCGGGTGGGCGGGCCTCGCCGGGCTCGACGCGTTGGGGATTGGAACACTGCCGCGGGCGGGCGAGGTCCAACTCGACAGCGCGGCGGTCGTCTTCACGATAGGGATCGCGCTGCTCGTGGGTGTCCTCGTGGCGTTGCTGCCGGCCGCCCGCATTCTCCGCGTGAGCCCGACGTCCGTGCTCCGAGACGAAGGGCGATCGGGCACTGCCAGTCGCGGTGTGCGGCTGGCGCGTCAAGCGCTCGTGGTGACTCAGGTGGCGACGGCGCTCGTGCTGCTGGCCGGCGCCGTGCTGCTGCTGGCCAGCTTTCGCGAGCTCCTCGCGATCGATCCGGGCTTCGAGCCGCGCGGTGTGCTCACGGCAGCTGTCGACCTGCCCGACTCGCGATACGAAGACGAAGCGGCGCGGAGGAGCTTTGCGGAGCGAGCGCTCGCCCGCCTGCGGCGCTTGCCGGGTGTCGAGCGCGCTGGGATCGCCGGTCAGATTCCCTTTGGCGACGATCAAAGCAACAGCGTGATCTTCGCCGAAGGCTACGTGCCGCGTCCGGGGGAGTCGGCCGTGTCGCCGTCGCAGAGCGTGGTTACGCCGGGATACTTCGAGGTGATGGGCATTCGTATCATCGAGGGGCGGGGCTTCGACGAGCGCGATACGCCGAAGAGCGGGCGTGTGATCGTGATCGATGAGCGGCTCGCCAAGCGCTTTTGGCCCGAGGGCGGTGCCATCGGCCGGCGGATGTGGCGGCCGACCAGCGTGGACGATTTCCGCGATCCGAGCAAGGCCTCGTACTTCGACATCGTTGGTGTCGTGGCGTCGGTGCAGATGCGCGGCCTGTTGTCACCTGCTGATCAGGTCGGCGCCTATTACTTCCCGTACACGCAGGACCCGGACGATGATTTCGTTCTGGCGGTCCGGACGGCTGGCGATCCCGAACGGCTCATGTCGTCGGTGCGTCGCGCGATGACGGAGATCGATCCCGAGTTGCCGATCTTCGACGTCCGGACAATGCAGGAGCGCATCAGCCGATCGTTGACCGACCGCCGGACGCCGATGCTCCTCACGCTGGGGTTCGGCGTCCTGGCGCTCCTGTTGGCGACGATTGGCATCTATGGTGTGCTTGCCTCGATCGTCCAGCAACGAACGCGAGAGATTGGCATCAGAATGGCTCTGGGCAGCGATCGATCAGCGATCTTCCGTCTCGTGCTGCGTGAAGGAGCGATCATGCTCGCCGTCGGCTTGCTGGGCGGGTTGGCTGGCATCGTGGCGCTGCGTCGCGCGATCGAGAGCCAGCTTCACGGCGTCTCCCCGTTCGATCCTGCGGTTCTCGCGCTCGTTGTCTTCGTGATGGTTGCTGCCGCCGTGGCAGCCTGCATCGTACCGGCGCATCGGGCCACGCGAGTCGATCCGGTTTCAGCGCTGACCGAGTCATAGGTAGGGCCGCCTCGCCGTGGCGTCCGAACCGACGCGGGAGGCTGACGCGCTCTAGATAGTCGGAAGGTAGGGCCGCCTCGCCGAGGCGGCCGTTACCTCGCCGAGGCATCCGAGCGGCGTGTTCGGCGAACGCGCCCCACCATTGGCGGACCAGCACATGCCCGAGACCGATACGTTGGTGAACAATCCGTTTGCGGCGCTTACAGCTGTTGTGGCTCCGGCCATCTTGACCAACGCCTGCTCCGTGCTCGCGCTCGGCACAGGCAACCGTCTCGCCCGCGTCGTCGACCGCATGCGTATCGTCATTCGCGAGATGCGCTCGTTCGAGCCAGGCACACCTGAGCACGACGCCTGGAGTCGCCAGCGTGACGGTCTCAACAGACGGTCGCAGCTCTTGCTCAAGGCGCTGCGCAGCTTCTACGCCGCGCTCGGCGCCTTTGCGGCGGCAGCGTTGCTGATGGTGATCGGGACGTTCTTTGCCTTCCATGCCCAGATGGTTGCGCTCAGGTCCATCACCACTGTGGCGTTCGTGGCGGGCAGCGTCGCGGTTGTTGCCTTGGTGTATGGCTGCGTGGAGATGGTTCGTGAGACGCGGCTTGCTGTCCAGTACCTCGCAGAGGAGGCCCGGGCGGTGACGCAGTTTTCGCCATAGTGGCCAAACGATCTTCACCACGTCGTCACACGTTGACGGACTCCTTCAGCCAGCTCGTATAGGCGTCCGAGCCGCCCGAGGTGGACACCACGAGCCATTCCGGGACCTCGTATGGGTGGTGTGTCTGGACGGCTGCCTGCAACGCATCCAGCCGTGAGCGGACGGTCTTGAGGAGTACTTGCCGCTCGCGCGTTTGCTCGACGGCGCCTTGCCACCGATAGGTGGACTCCATGACTGGCAGGATGCTCACGCACGCCGCCAGGTGATCGCGGACGAGCGCGTCGGCGAACGCGGCTCGATCGACCTCATCTGGAATTGTCGTCAACACAATCACTACCTCATCATGGTCCATACTGACTCCTTCCTGCTCGCTGGCAGCGCTCGCACTATTGCCTGCCGGGCACATTTCCAGTATCTTCAACGTGCCGAAGCTGTTAGCAGGCTGCTGACGAGCCCGCAGCCTGAGCGCGTATCGCCCAGCATGCCAGGCGCACGGCGATTGGTGCGCTGTGTCGCCAGTTGCGTTCAGGCCGTGATGTCTCGGCGGCCTGTTGCGGCTTTCGACGGTCCGCATCGTACAGCATGGCCTCGTCCACTCCTCGTTCGTCGAGCTCCAGTCCGCCCCGTCACCGCGGGCTCGTTCGGCGTCTCGTTCGCGGCCTCATAGTGTTTGCCACGGTCGTGCTCGCGGCGGATGCGATCTTCGGTCAAAAGGGCGTCCTCGAGCGGATGCGGGTTCGTGGTCAGTACGAGCAGCTCAAGGTCTCCGTGGATGCGCTCAAGGAGCAGAACCGGTCGCTGCGAGAGGATGCACGGCGACTCCGCGAGGATCCTTCGGCCATCGAGGCTATTGCACGCCGAGAGCTTGGTCTGGTCAAGCCTGGCGAGCTCCTGTTCATCGTGAAGGACATCCCATCGACATCAGCATCGGCTCGAGCGCAGTCCAGGGCCCGCCAGCGGGGTGGTGACGGTCGTGGCGATGACGAGTCAGACCAGGAGCGAGAGCGCCGTGCGGCGCCGGTGCAGTGAGGCACGACGCCCTTGTGAACGCCCCGGCGGTCTGACGGCATGACCTGTGCCGTTTGACGAGGTTGTTATCGAGTGGTAGACTGATTTCGTTGCGGTGGCCGAGAGGCCACCGCGATCGACGGTTGCGTCGAAGGCGTTGCTGGTCGATCCGTGACGCGGGGTGGAGCAGTCTGGTAGCTCGTTGGGCTCATAACCCAAAGGTCGCGGGTTCAAATCCCGCCCCCGCAACCAAATTTCCACGGTCACCAAGCCCGTTGGTGACAAATTGGTGACAACGGCACAGGCCGACATGCTTTTCTCGTAGCGGTTGAGCACTTCACGCTCCCGATGCGAGTCGAAGCGGTCGGCCTTTGTTGTTCCACCTCACCTCCAGTCCCCTCCTCAGTTCCTCGTCGGTCACGTTCAGGTAGCGCTGCGTCTGCTGGATGCTCGCGTGCCCGAGCATCAGTTGGATGATGCGGATGTCGACGCCGTCGGCGAGCAGCCGGCAGGCGCCCTCGTGGCGCAGGTCGTGCCAGCGCAGGTCGATGCGCTGGAGCTGTTCACGGTTCCAGGCGGCGCCGGTGCGGCCGGGCTTGGGCTCGTAGCCGTAGGCCAGAAGCTTCAGCGTCTCCCACGCCGTCTGGATGTTCGGCTGCTGGTCGTGGTGAACCGAAGCTCCTTGATCGCGTTCCCGGGGCGCGATTCGCGCGAAGCACTACAGCCGCCGAACCGAGAGCGCTTACGTCGATTGGATTCGCCGCTACATTCTGTTTCACAAGAAGCGACATCCATCCGACATGGGAGTGCCGGAGATCACGTCCTTTCTGACGTGGCTGGCATCGAGCCGTCGCGTCAGCGCCTCGACGCACAATCAGGCGCTCAGCGCCATCTTGTTCCTGTACCGTGACGTGCTGGCACATGAAGATTGGCACCATCGAACACGTTCCGCGCGCCCGCATGCCGGTCCGTGTGCCTGTCGTGCTGAGCCGGGACGAAGTTGCGCGCATCATGAAAGAGCTCGATGGGTCGGTGTGGATTGGCGTCGCTCTCCTGTACGGCGCGGGGCTGCGCCTGCAGGAATGCCTTGAGCTTCGCGTCAAAGACATCGATCTGGAGCGACGGCAGATTGTGATTCGCCGGGGCAAAGGCCAGAAGGATCGGCCCACCGTCCTCCCGACTGCGGTCATCGCGCCACTTTCACGGCATCTGGAAGCCGTCAAGCGGCGGCACCTTGTGGATCTCGCACGAGGCTTTGGCCGCGTCGTCCTCCCGTTCGCGCTCGATCGCAAGTATCCGAATGCGGCGACTGACTGGGGATGGCAGTTCGTGTTTCCCGCATCACGCATCTGCACGGATCCGCGATGGGGACAGCCGTCTCGCTTTCACCTCCACGAATCCGTCGTTCAACGGGCCGTTGCCCGGGCGGCACGACGAGCCGGCATCACGAAGCGGGTGGGTCCGCACACCTTCAGGCGTTCGTGTGCGACGCATCTGCTCGAGGATGGATACGACATTCGTACGGTCCAGGAGCTCCTTGGGCACGCCGACGTCAGTACGACGATCGTGTACACCCACGTCCTGAATCGACGTCCGCTCGGCGTGCGCAGCCCTGTCGACCGTCTGTGACGGCGGCAGCGAGGAATTGGCCGCGCCGCTCGCAGCCAACCGGCGGCAGCGCTTGGGGAACAAGTCTGCCGCAATCGTCGATGCCGAAAACTCTTCGCCGCCTCGTCGAATGGCAGGCGAAACGCGGTTGGCCGCGAGTCGCCGCGTCCAACGTCCTGTTCGCAGCCAACCACGGTCCGCTGTTCCCGGCCATCCGTGCTAACATCCGCAGACACAGAGACATCCGGATTGGAGAAGGTGCGGAGAGTTCGGCGTTTGGCTGCGCGGCCGACCGGCGGTCTACTCCAAGAGACGTTAGGCCGCTTTGTTCAGAGGTGGTGGATGCCGGCGCAGAACATGCGAATTCGAGCGGAGCAACTGGGGTACTGGTACCTGCGCCTGAATGGCTTCCTCACGATACCGAATTTCATCGTTCACCCGGAGCAAGGCCGCAACCAAGAGACTGATGTCGACATACTTGCCGTGCGGTTTCCGTATCGTGCTGAACTGAGAACGATGCAGGACGACCAACCGTTCACTCGCATCAGCGGCAAGTCATTCATTGCGCTCGCTGAGATCAAGTCGAAGGTCTGCGCGCTTAACGGCCCTTGGACGAATCCTGACCGACAGAACATGCACAAAGTGTTGCGGGCGGTCGGAGCGTTTCCGGCAGCCGAAAACGAGATCGCCGCGGCTGCGCTCTATGAGCGGGGTTTCTACCAAAGCCAGCTTTACCACACCTCATTATTGTGCCTCGGTGAGGAAGAGAGTCCTGAGGTCGCCACAAACTACCCGAAGATGCCACAGATGACTTGGTTCAAAGCTCTGTCGTTTATCTACACCCGCTTCGACTCGTACCGGCGCCAGAAGGAATCGCACGGCCAATGGGACGAACAGGGGCGCGCACTTTGGGTTGTCTCGGAGCAAAGCCGGAGTTCACAGGAATTTGTAGACCGCGTCGGCGTGGTAGGGTAGGCGCGGCCTAACACGCGTTGCACCAGACGGCCGCTGGTGCGATCGTGAGCGGCCGCTGGTGAACGCTGTCCGTTAGGCGCGAGCAGCGAGAATTCAGTAATGAAATTTGCAAAATGGCTCAGAACACTTCTTCAGCAGGATGAACTCGAGATTCGTCGCTTGCTCAACGATCAGACAGCCCTTCACTTCCTAATCGCATGGTCGTTGTTTGAGTCGAAGTGCTTTAGCGGGTTCATCAAGATCGATCGGATCGAGGCGTTCGCAAGAAACGCTGTCGCGGACGGGTTCGATTCCGGCTCGATCCGCGACGCCGCGACTCACTTTCACGCCAGGTACCAGGACGGCGATCGATACCGACAGCTTATGCACAGCCAGAAGTGTCCAAGAATGGATGCCCTGCTGCAGAGAAAAGTCCAGACGTTCAGTCCTGAAGAGAGTCTCTTCTTCGTTACGCTCATCGTGTACCGTTTTCGCAACAACATGTTCCACGGGAACAAGAAGTCCAGTCGTGGCTGCAGTACAAGGAGCAGATCCGTCTCTATACCGATGCGATGGAGCAGTTCGTCTCTCATGCCGAGGCTCGACGCCCGAGCCTTCCAGAGCGGCGAGTGGCATAGAAGCCAGACGAGACGCGGCCTAACGAGCGTTTGCAGCCGACGGCGGCCGGTGCGATCATGAGCCGCCGCGGCTGAAACGCAGGCGTTAGCCAGTGTGAGACACCGCCGATCGCATGAGAGACGAATTCAACCGGGACACGGTCGACGTTCTCGCTAAGCGTGTCGGCGTGCGCTGTTCGAATCCCTCATGCCGACGTGTGACGACGGGAGCTCGTTCGGACACTCAACGCATCGTGAACATTGGCGTGGCGGCTCACATCACGGCGGCCGCGGCCTCGGGGCCGCGATTCGATGCTGCCCTCACGGTCGAACAGCGGCGTTCCGTCGAGAACGGCATTTGGCTTTGCTAGACCTGCGCGAAGCTCGTTGACAACGACCCTGCCCGTTATTCTGTTGCAGTGCTTAACGCCTGGAAGACTCGGGCCGAAGCATCGACTCTCGCCGAGATCGAAGGACAAGTCGGTGCCGGCAGGAGTCGCGAAGATTCCGCGGAGCTGGCGCTTTCCTATCGAGAACTTCGCATCAGCTCCGAGCGACATGACTATCGTCTCGACGTTACGCTGACGAATCTTGGCAGCGAGTCAATTGTCAAATATCACATCGATCTCGAGATGCCGGCGCGAATTGCTGAGCAGCGGCGCAGGAGTGTGCTCTACGTCCCGGAGCGGAGTTCATCGGACATCGCATTCTCCGAGTGTCGGATCGCAATCATCGTGAACCGATTTATCCCGGTGACGCGAAGCTGGTCGGAACGTTCGAGTACTTTGTCGATAGCGACCTGTTCTGGAATCGTGGCAATCTCTTCGAGCGAAGCATCCGTGCGACGTTGTATAGACCTGGGTTTCAGCCGGTCACCGTCGAGAAGCCTGTTGGCGATGTGCAGGTCTTCTGATGCTGGCTAACAAGCGCTTGCAGCCGACGGCGCTCGGCGAGGTCATGAAGCGCCGCGGCTGAAGCCGCACGTTATGCGGCACCGATCCGTTGTCGCATTCCAAGGCCGGAGTGGCTGTAGCTATACTGTAGGGAGAGACACGTGCTCGAGAAGATCTCACCTAGGAAGACCAACGATGCCAGCATTACCCACATCCAATCCAGCACAGTTCTTTCAAGGTGCGCCGGTATTGCATGTCCCGGACGTAAAGGCCGCAGCGGCCTTCTATCGAGACGTCTTAGGGTTTACATGGGATTTCGGAGACGAGACGTACGCAGTTGTCTGGCGCGACAACTCCGCGATTCATTTCGTCCGAGATTCAGCTACCCCGAAAGGTGTTCATTTATTCCAATGGATTCGTGACCTCGATGCATACTATGAAGAACTGCTCGGCCGCGGCGCACAGATTGCGTCGGAGCCTCAAGACCAACCCTATGGAATCCGAGAATTCGCTCTCCAAGATCTCAATGGTGTAGGAATCGTATTCGGGCAAGACATCGAGCACGATTGATGAGGAGGCACAAAGTGCCGCATAACAAGCACATGCAGCGGACACGCTGACGTGCGCGTTGGGCCGACGATTGAGCGACCGCGAGATGGACGCGAATGAGCGTGTGAACGATACGGCGGGAACAACTGGAAGCCAGAACACGCGAGTGTATTCCTTGGAATCCGTCCATCCTCGCCTGAGGGCCTCCCGTGGCTTGCGATGAGTCTGGATTGAGAATGAAGTCACGGGCCGAGCGGGTCGAACTCCGCCGCATCCTTCAGCTTCGCGCGCTATATCTCCAAGAACACAACGCCCAGGTCCGTTATGACGCGTGTCACGAGCGTGGCTGGACGGACTCGTATCTCCTGATGATCGATGGCGCGACCGTGGGGTACGGGTCGGTCAAGGGGCGAGAGATCCCGGACCGGGACACGGTGTTCGAGTTCTTTGTGCTCCCCCCGTTCCGAAAAATGTCGAGCCACCTGTTCCAAGAATTGATCGGCGCCTCCGGCGCCCGATACGTGGAATGTCAGAGTAACGACGTTGCGCTCACAGCGCTCCTTTACGAGTTCGCCCGAGACATCACCGCCGAGGTCCTCTTGTTCGCGGACCATGCCGTCACCGAGCATGTCATTCCCGGGGCGCTCTGTCGCCGCAGACGTGAGGACGACCAGATCTTCTCCCACAAGGTTGAACCGGTCGGAGACTTCCTTGTGGTTGTCGGCAGTGAGGTCGTCGCGACCGGTGGATTCATGCTCCACTACAACATGCCGTTTGCTGACCTGTATATGGAGGTAAGGGAAGACTGTAGAAGGCGCGGGTTCGCCGCTTTCCTTCTTCAGGAAGTGAAGAAGGAGTGTTACATGGCCGGTAGGGTTCCGGCCGCCCGTTGTGGTCTTCTGAATGTCGCTTCCCGGTCGGCATTGCGGAAGGCCGGTCTGCGTGAGTGCGGATTCATGTTAACGGGTATCGTCGGACAACTGGTACCCAATCGAAGCTGATTCCAGCGGCGGCCCAACAACCGCTTGCAGCCGTCGGCGGCCGATGCGATCCTGAGCCGCCGCGGCTGAAGCGGAACGTTAGGCGTCGAGGACGACTACCACGATACGGGAGAGCCGCCGATCGCTTTGGTCAATTGCACCGAGTGCGGACGTGAGGTCTCGGACAAAGCGGTGTCGTGCCCCAGTTGCGGTGCACCTGTGTCGGGGCCTATTTCCGGCGAAGTTGCTGCAGGTGCCGTTCCACAACGTCCAGCGGTCCAAGGCGGACAGTCCGGGACCATCCGGCGCATGATCGGACGACGCGCCGCCAGCGTGTCCCCCGCGAGGACCGTCAGATGAGAATCGCCATCGAACTGCCGGGAGACATCGCCAAGCACCTGGAGTCGGCATGGGATGACGTGTCACGCGGCGCGCTCGAAGCCGTGGCCTTGGAGGCATATCGTGACGGGACGCTCAGCCGCGGGGATGTGGACGCCTCCTCGGGATGACGTTCTTCGAGACGGAGGGGTTCCTGAAGGAACACCAGGCGTTCCTCCAGTACGATGAGCGGGTCCTCGCAGACGACGTTGGGGACCTTGGGTGACCGACGGATTCCCTCCGGTTTTGGCCAGGATCCGATGTGTGTCAAAATCACTCCATATATAATCAGATGGAGTTATAATGACACGTCATGCCAATCCTGCCGTGGCCCATCCGGAACAAGGGCATCTTCCGTCTGAAGGAAGCCAAGGCGTTCGGGCTGCACGCTGAGCAGGTCCGAAGACTGGCCCGCCACGGGCATCTGACCCGTCTGGGGCGAGGACTCTACACCGCAGCCTCCGCAGTCCCAACCGAGTACCAGACGCTGGCCGAGGTCACCAAGCGAGTGCCCAAGGGCATCGTGTGCCTGCTGACGGCCCTGCGGTTCCACGCGATTGGCACGCAGCACCCGCGTGAAGTCTGGCTGGCCGTGGACCGGCGCGCGGCAATCCCGAAGATCGATGTTGCGCCGGTTCGGATCGTGCGCCTCTCCGGGGCGGCGCTCACTGCCGGCATCGACCAGCACGAGATCGAAGGCGTGACCATTCGTGTGACGAGCCCCGCCCGGACCGTCGTGGACGGCTTCAAGTTCCGCAACAAGATCGGCATCGATGTCGCCGTCGAGGCGCTCAGGGATTACCGGCGCCTGCGGAAGGGCACCGTCGACGAGCTGTGGCGCCAAGCAGACCAGCTCCGCATGACCCGAGTAATCCGGCCATACTGGGACGCGATCGCGTCATGAAGCGGAAGACTCCGGTCAACATCGGGGCGTCCGTCAGAGCGCGGCTTCCACCTTTGAGTGATACGTGCGGCTGCCGCTGTCCGTAGATTGCTTGTGTGCCGCTCGCCGAGATGCGGCATGATGGCCACCTACCGACCGGTGTCCTCGCCCGGTCTCATCTGTCGAGCCTCAAAGGAGAAGACGATGCCTGGTCACAACGTCGGAACCCGCGAAGAGTGGCAGGCGGCTCGCGACGAGCTCGCAAAGCTAGAGGCGGAGCATGCGGAACGCAATACGGAGATCAAACGCAGGCGCCTGGAGCTGCCTTGGGTTCCGGTCGAGAAGGAATACGAGTTCGAGACCGAGGCCGGCCGCAAGACGCCTGCGGACCTCTTCAAGGGGCGCTCGCAGCTGCTCGCCTACAACGTCATGTTCGGGCCCGACTACGAGGTCGGGGCCTGCCCCGGCTGCTCGAACATGGCGGATCATCTCGACGCCGCTGCGCTGCACCTCGGGCACCGCGACGTGACGCTGATCTGCTTCTCGCGCGCGCCGAGCGATCGACTCGTCGCCTACAAACGACGGATGGGTTGGCAGCTCCCGTACGTCTCGACCCACGGGACGGACTTCCCCTTTGACTTCGGGCTCGCGATCACCGAGGAGCAGGCGCAGGCGATCCCCGAGATCAAGGAGATGCTGGACAACCCCCCGGAGTGGCTACAGGACTGGGGGAAGCAGGTCGGCGCGAAGCTCGAGGACGGCCTCCGCGAGAGCCCGAGCTGGATCGCGTTCGCTCGTGAGAACGGGACCGTCTACCACACCTACACGGTGATGGCGCCCGACCCGTTCGTCGCGCCGTACCACTCGTTCCTGCTCGAACGGACGCCGAAGGGCGCTGACGACGCCGAGCCGCGCGCGTGGCGCAAGGACGAGTATCCGGACTGACCGCCGGCCATGGGCAGGGTTCGCTTCGACATCCCGGCCTGGCGCAGATAACGCGATGTCGGGCATGCCAGCCCGGAACTTGGGCCCGAAGCGCGTTGAACCGCCGCGGTTCTCTCGATGCGTGGCGATAGGATCCGAGGCCGCACGGAGACGCGACTCCGGCCGAAGCCGCCCGGGCGACTCCAGCCCTGGAGATCTGATGTCCTCGTCCGCTCTGTACTCATACCTTCTCCCACTCCTCGCCGTCGTCTCGTGCGCGACGTCTCGGGCGGGGCTCGAGACGGCTGCGCACTCGGCGACTGCCGCTTCTTCCAGCCCCTGGCTCCAGTACGCCGACGTCCGGCAGGCCGGCTTTGACGGGCAGGCCCTGCGGGCGGTCTGCGAGCGCGCCGACCGCCTCCACTCCGGTGCCCTGATGGTAGTGTTCCGGCGTCACGTGGTCCTCGCCTGCGGGGATGTGGACCGGCCGTTCGAAGCGCACTCGGTGCGGAAGAGCCTGGTCAGCGGCCTCTACGGCACGGCCGTCGCCCAGGGCGAAATCGACCTGGATGCCACCCTCGCCGACTTCGCCATCGACGACCGGACGCCCCTGACGGCGGCGGAACGATCGGCCACTATCCGCCAGGTGATCTCGGCCCGGAGCGGCGTCTATCTGCCGGCAGCATACGCGCCGGCGGGTCAGGACAGCGAGCGCCCCGAGCGGGGAAGCCACTCACCCGGAACTGGAGAACGTTGTCGGCCTGCACGCCGTACCGCGACGTCATAGCGCCAACGCCGCCACTCCTGAACGTCGGACGACTCGTTCACGCCGCCCCGCTCCACAAAGGCAAGTA
This sequence comes from Luteitalea sp., assembly GCA_009377605.1. Lineage (NCBI taxonomy): Bacteria > Pseudomonadati > Acidobacteriota > Vicinamibacteria > Vicinamibacterales > Vicinamibacteraceae > Luteitalea > Luteitalea sp. The sequence continues at coordinate 249 of WHTT01000068.1, read as the reverse complement.
CCGCCGGTTGCACGCCCTCGATTCGAACCCCCAATAGTGCCGCGATTGTGTGCTGGATTCCTGCGCGAAGAGCGGCGCGAGTCGATCCGCTGGTCGCGCTGCGCCACGAATAGCCGATGTGCGATTGACCGAGCGCTGCGAGCTTCTCGACCCGAGCGTTCCACTCCTTGGCCAAGGTCAAGAGGCAGGCCGATAGCGCCAACCTGATCGGGACCTTGGTCGTCACTCCGCCTTCAGAACTTCGACGGG